>JBKJKU010000351.1:0-36996 GCA_046597355.1 Aquabacterium sp. | reverse complement strand
TGCTTATCTGTTTGGCGGCGTCACGATGCTGCAGCTGCATTTGCAGGGTGTGGGCGTGGACGTGCCCAGCCAGTTCTTGAGCATGCTGCCGTATGTGGCCACCGTGGTGGTGCTGGTATTGATCTCGCGCAACCCGATCTGGCTGCGGGCTAACATGCCGGCGTCGCTCGGCAAACCGTTTTTCCCCGGCGGATAGGCCGGGGGCCGGCGCCGTATTCAGGCGCTGGCCCGAACCTGTTCCAGAAGTCGCTCAAGCCTGAGCGTTGTGACCTCAAAACCAAGTAGGAGTCCCGATGACTGTTCGAACCAAACGCCTGCTGCTGCAGCTGGCCGCCCTGGCCACCGTGAGCAGCGCTGCGCTGCTCGCCGGCTGTGGCAAGAAAGAAGCCGCACCCGCCGCGCCCGCCGCACCCGCGGCGTCTGCGGCCGTGGCCAAGGCCGAGCCGCTCAAGCTCGGCTTCATCTATGTCGGCCCGGTCGGTGATGCGGGCTGGACCTTTGCGCACGACACCGGCCGCAAGGCGATCGAGGCCAAGTTCGGCGACAAGATCAAGACCAGCTTTGTCGAGAAAGTGCCGGAAGGCCCGGACGCCGAGCGCGTGATCCGTGACCTGGTAGCCCAGGGCAACAAGGTGATCTTTGCCACCAGCTTCGGCTACGGCGACGCGATGGAGAAGGTCGCCAAGGACCATCCGGACGTCTACTTCGAGCACGCCACCGGCTACAAGACCGGGCCCAACCTGCGGGTCTATGAAGGCCGTTTCTACGAAGACGCCTACCTGGCGGGCATCGTGGCCGGCAAGATGACCAAGAGCAACACGCTGGGCTTTGTTGGCTCGTTCCCGATCCCCGAGGTGATGCGCAACCTGAACGCCTACCTGCTGGGCGCGCAGAGCGTCAACCCCAAGGTCAAGCTCAAGATCGTCTGGGTCAGCACCTGGTTTGACCCGCCGAAGGAGACCGAAGCCGCCACCACGCTGCTCAACGGCGGCGCTGACGTGCTGCTGCAAAACACCGACTCGTCGGCTGTGCTGCAAGCGGCTGAAAAGGCTGGCAAGTACGCCTTTGGCTGGGACAGCGACATGAGCGCCTATGCGCCCAAGGCGCACCTGGGCTCGGCGGTGCTGAACTGGGCGCCGTACTACGAGAAGGTCGTCAACGACGTGATGAACAAGACCTGGAAGACCGAAGACACCAAGTGGGGCACCAAAGAGGGCATGAACGACTTTGTCAAGATGGCCGATGTGGTGCCGGATGACGTCAAGAAAATGGTCGAAGCCGCCAAGGCCGGTATCAAGGACGGCACCCTCGCGGTGTTCAAGGGCCCGCTGGTGGACAACACCGGCAAGGAAGTGCTGGCCAAGGGCGTGGTCGCCGACGACGCCTGGAACAGCAAGGTCAATTTCTTCCTGAAGGGTGTCGAGGGCAAGCCGCCCGCCGGCAAGTGATGGCCCTGGCCTGGGGCTGACCTCAGGCCCGGTGCTGCGGCGAGCCGTTCGGGGGCACCTGAACGGCTCGTTTTCATGGTGCCGGGCGCATCCATCACCCAGCGCGCTGCAAATCAAATCAAACAGGGGCTGTGATGTTCGAGCAAACCTGCTGGCACCCGGTGGCCCAGGTCGGTGACCTGGGCGCCAAACCGTTGGCCGTGAGCCTGCTGGGCCAGCGCCTGGTGCTGTGGCGCGACGACGGCGGTGCTGCCCACGCCTGGGACGACCGCTGCCCGCACCGGGGTGCCAGCCTGTCGTTGGGGTGCGTGCGGGCAGGGCCAGACGGTGCGCAGCTGGAATGCGCCTACCACGGCTGGCGTTTTGGCAGCGGCGGCCAGGTGGTCGGCGTGCCGGCGCTGCCGGGCTTTGTGCCACCGGCCAGCCACCGTGCCAAGGTTTACGCAGTGGCCGAGGCCTACGGCCTGCTGTGGGTGTGTTTGCAGCCTGATGCCACTGATGCCACTGATGTCACCGATGCCACTGATGCCACTGATGCCGCCGACAGCCCCGCCAGCATCCCCGCCTTCGCCGCCGAGGCCGATGCCCGTCTGCGCAAGGTCAACTGCGGTCCGTACCTTGTCGCCACCAGCGCCCCGCGCATCGTCGAGAACTTTCTCGACATGGCGCACTTCGGTTTTGTGCACGAGCACTGGCTGGGCAGCCGCGAGCACACTGCGATTGCTGACTACAGCGTCGTGTCCACCCCCACCGGTCTGCTGGCCACCGGCTGCAAAGCCTGGCAGCCCCGGTCCAGCGTGCATGCCGAGGGCGGCGCCGAGGTCGAGTACACCTACGAGGTCAATGCCCCGTACACCGCCATCTTGACCAAAGTTCCGCTGGCCCCCGAGACGCCTGTGGCGTCGCCCCCCCAAGGGGGTTCTGTCCGCCTTGGGAGCGGCCCGGCGGCGGCCGAAGCCAGCAGCTTTGCACTGCAGGAACTTCGCGAGTCCATCGCGCTGTTCATCTGTCCGCTCACGCCCGAGACCAGCCAGGTCTGGTTCCGGCTGGCAATGAACGATTTCGAGTCGCCCGACGCCAAGCTGCAAGCCTTCCAGCACACCATCTTCACCCAAGACCAGCCGGTGCTGGAGTCGCAACGCCCACACTGCCTGCCGATCAGCGACCACGCGCCGGTGCGCGAGCTGCACAGCGCTGCCGACCGCAGCGCCACCGCCTACCGCCGCTACCTGCGCGAGCGCGGCATCACTTTCGGAACCTGCTGACCATGACGCCCACCCCCACCCCCGACTTCAAAGCCAAGCTCGACAGCATCCCGCGCAGCCGCCTGCCCGACCTGCTGCGCAAGGCGCCCAAAGCCGAGTTGCACATCCACATCGAAGGCTCGCTCGAGCCCGAACTGATCTTTGCGCTGGCCCAGCGCAACGGCGTGACGCTGGACTACCCCAGCGTGGAGGCGCTGCGGGCGGCCTATGCCTTCAGCGACCTGCAGAGCTTTCTCGACATCTACTACGCTGGCGCCAGCGTGCTGCTGCAGGAGGACGACTTCCACGCGATGGCGATGGCCTACTTTGCGCGGGCGGCGGCAGACAACGTGGTGCATGCCGAGCTGTTTTTTGACCCGCAGACCCACACCGACCGCGGTGTGCCGATGGCGTTTGTGATCAACGGGCTGGCGCGGGCCTGTGCCGACGCCCGCAGCCAGTACGGCATAGACGCCTCACTGATCCTGTGCTTCTTGCGCCATTTGTCTGAAGAAGCGGCACTGGCCACGCTGCAAGCGGCGCTGCCCTACCGCCAGCACCTGATCGGCGTCGGGCTGGACAGCAGCGAGCGCGGCCACCCGCCGGAGAAGTTTGCTGAAGCGTTTACCCGCGCCCGCGCGCTCGGCCTGCACTTGGTGGCCCATGCCGGCGAAGAAGGCCCGCCGGCCTACATCGAGAGTGCGCTCGACGTGCTCAAGGTCGAGCGCATCGACCACGGCGTGCGCTGCGTCGAAAGCCCGGCGCTGGTGGCCCGGCTGGCGGCGTCGCGCATGCCGCTGACGGTCTGCCCGCTGTCCAACGTCAAGCTCTGCGTCTACCCGACGATGGCCGCGCACCAGTTGCCAGCGCTGCTGGACGCCGGCCTGTGCGCCACCATCAACAGCGACGACCCGGCCTACTTTGGCGGCTACCTGAACGACAACTTCATCGCCACCTTCGACGCGCTGCCACAGCTGGGCGTGCGCCAGGCCTGGCAGCTGATGCACAACAGCTTCGAGGCCAGCTTTGCCTCAGCCGAGGCCAAAGCCGGCTGGATGGCCGCGCTGGACCGGGTGTTTGCCGAGGCCGCCTGAGAGCCTGAGAGTCTTTCGTTCATGCCCGCTCATCACGCTCAAAGACGCCCAGCCGTCGTTGCAAATGCTCGCCATAGCCCGCTATGGCTGCGCTTTGCGCCAGGGACTGGACGCCCTGGCCTTCACCAGGCACAAACAGTCCTCAGGACTGTTTGTGTCCGGGCTCAGCCTAGACCGGACGCCTTTCGAGCGCGCTGCTCGGTCGCGCCCGAAAAACTCTCAGGCTCTGAGCGCTGCCGTAGGATGGTGCCGAACTGAGGAGAACCCCATGGACCCTGACGAGCGTGCAGCGATAGCCCAGACCATCCAGACCTATTTCGACGGTCTCTACGACGGCGATGCCGACAAACTCGCCAGCATCTTTCACGCCGCCGCCGCGCTGACCTACGAGCAAGACGGCCAGATCACCGCGCTGCCACTGGCGCAGTGGCTGAAAGCCGTGCGGGAACGGCCGGCGCCCAAGGCCCGGGGCCTGGCGCGCGATGATGAGATCTTGCTGATCGACCAGTCCGGCCCGACCACCGCCTTGGTCAAAGTGCGCTGCCAGATCCCGCCGCGCTACTTCACCGACTACCTCAGCCTGCTCAAGACCGACGGCCGCTGGACTGTGGTGCAAAAGGTGTTTGCCACCGTGGTCAAGCCTTGAGCGTCGCGGGCAGTAACCCGCGCATCGTGCTGGCGAATTGGCCGTCCGCCTGGTCGGCAGCGTGTGCGGCAGCGTGTGCGGCAGCGTGTGCGGCAGTTAGTGCGGGCGGCGTGTGGCCAGCACCGCCGCCGCGTGGCCGATCTACTGGTTGACGTCGACCACCAGCCGCCCGCGCACGGTACCGGCGAGGATCTGCGGTGCAACGTCCAGCGCCTCAGTCAGCGTCACGCAGCGCGCGATCGCCGCAAGCTTGGTCCGGTCGAGATCGGTCGCCAGACGTGACCAGGCCTGCTCACGCAAGGCCTGCGGCGCCATCACGCTGTCGACGCCGATCAGTGCAACGCTGCGCAGGATGAACGGCGCCACGCTGGACGGGAAATCCATGCCCTGGGCCAGTCCGCAGGCCGCGACGGTGCCGCCGTAGCGGGTGCTGGCGCAGGCATTGGCCAGGGTGTGCGAGCCCACCGAATCGATAACCGCCGCCCAGCGTTCTTTCTGCAGCGATTTGCCGGGTGCAGACAGCGTTGCACGGTCGATGACCTCGGCCGCGCCGAGTGAGCTCAGGTAAGCCGCCTCGGCGGCCTTGCCGGTGGAGGCCACCACGCGGTAGCCCAGCTTGGAGAGCAGCGACACCGCGACCGAGCCGACGCCGCCGCTGGCCCCGGTCACCAGCACGTCGGCACCGTCGGGCCGGACACCGCGCTGCTCAAGTGCCAGCACACACAGCATCGCGGTATAGCCCGCCGTGCCGATGGCCATTGCGTCCAAGGCGCTGATCGCGTCGGGTCGTCGAACCAACCAGTTGCCGTCGGCGCGTGCTTGCTGCGCCAAGCCGCCCCAATGGGCTTCGCCGACGCTCCAACCGTTCAAGATCACCTCATCGCCAGCCTGCCAGCGCGGGTCATCGCTGGCGCTGACGGTGCCGGCAAAGTCAATGCCCGGCACCATCGGCCACTTGCGGACCACCGGCGACTTGCCGGTGATCGCCAGGCCGTCCTTGTAGTTGAGGGTGGAGTAGGCGATCTTGACCGTCACGCCCCGGGCCGCAAACACGGGCAGTTCACTGTCGTCGAGGTCACGGATCTCGGCGTGGGTACGCTTGTCGGCGTCCTGCGTCAGGTAGAGGGCACGAAACATGGATGTCCTGGGTGGGTGGGTGAGGGTTGGGACCATAAAGCAGATCGGCGGCAGGTGCGGCAGGTGCGGCAGGTGCGGCAGGTGCGGCAGGGCGCGGCCGTCAGCCGCCGGGCGCTTGTCATTCGCCCTGCGCTTTGGCAAAGCGGGCGTCGCGCCAGGCGATGGCCTCGCGCATGCCGCGTTCGCGCGCCACGTCCATGAAGGCGCGCTTGTCGGGCGAGCCGTGCGATTCGATCGTGTGGTCAATGTCGAGCGCCATCCGCAGCGCCGTCTGCAGGCCCTGGATGTCGTAGGTGCGGTTCAGCGCTTTCTTGGTCTCCGCCACCAGGTTCGGGTCCATCAGCGCGATGCCGCGTGCGGTGCGCAGCGCCTCGGTCACATGCGTGCCTGGCGCGACGACCCGGCTGACCAGTCCCATCGCCAGCGCATCGCGCGCCGGGATCCGGTCGTCGGCCGACAGGATGATGCGCTTGGCATGCTTGGGGCTGGTCATCCAGGGCAACAGCAGCGTGACGATGCCGGCGCCAAACTTCAACTCGGGCTCGCCGAAGACGGCGTCCTCGGCGGCAATTGTGATGTCGCAGGCCATCGCCAGCTCAAACGCGCCCGCCAGGCAGGCGCCGTGCACCGCGGCGATGGTGGGCTTGGGGCTGTTCCAGAAGCGCATCGTGGTGTCGAAGTCGAGATCGAGGATCTCGCGCCAGACGGCCGCACCTTCGGGGCGCTGTTCCATCTGGGCCTTCAGATCAAAGCCCGACGAGAAAGCGCGCCCTGCGCCGCTGACCACGATCACCCGCACCTCGGCGTCGGCCTCAGCCTCATCCATCGCCCGGTTGATTTCACCGAGTGAGCGCTTGTCGAGCGCGTTCAGGCGCTCGGGTCGGTTCAGCACCAGGTGCGCGACATGGTCAGACACCGTGAGGGTGATCCATTCAAAGTTCATCGGGCGTCCTGTCGGGATTCAGTTGCGGGTTCAGTGGCGGTTCAGCGCAGGTTCAATCGAGCATCGGCGCGATCAATGCCGAGCTTGCCTGGTGCTTGAACTGCGTGCGGTCGGCCTTGCCGGTGCGCCCCAGCGGCAGGGCGTCAGCCAGATAGTAGGCGTCCGGTTGCTTGTAGCGCTCCAGGCGCGGCGCCAGGTGCTTTTTCAGGTCGTCCAGCGCCAGCGTCGCACCCGATCGCGGCACCAGCAGCAAGTGGATGCGCTGGCCCAGCAGGGCGTCGTCGATACCCACCGCCATCGCCGCCGCCACGTCCGGGTGCGCGCAGATCGCCTGCTCGATCTCGGCTGGCGTGACCTTGTTGCCGGCGCGGCTGATGACGTCTTTTTGCCGGCCCATCAGTTCAACCACCCCGCCATCGGCATCCCCGCCACCGACCACGCGGCCGAGATCGCCGGTTCGAAACCAGCCGTCCTGATAGGCGGCGGCCGTGAGCGCAGGCTCGTCGAGGTAGCCCTGCATCAGGTAGGGGCTGCGCAGCTGCAATTCGCCGTCCGCAGCGATCCGGTACTGGACTTGGGGTGACGGTCGGCCGATGCAGCCCGGTTGCTTGGCGTAGTCGGCCGGGAACGCGAAGAAGTCACAAGTGGCGGTCTCGGTCAGGCCGTAGATGTCGACCAACTCGGAGGCGCTGAAGCGGTCACGAATGACGCGTCCCAGCGAAGGGCCCAGTGCTTCGCCGCCAATCCAGATCTGGCGCAAGTGCGCCGCATCGTTGACCCGACCGATGGCGGCGTCGCGCTGCGCGTCGGAAAACAGCACCCGCATCATCGTCGGCACCATGCCAACCCGGGTGATGCGGTGATCGACCAAGGCCTGCAAGAAGCCGTCGGGCTCAAACCGGCTGCGCATCAGCAGCGTGCCGCCGCGCAGCAGCGTCAACAGGCTGACCCACAGGCCAAAGCTGAAGTTGATGTTCAAGACCAGCAAGGTCCGGTCGTCGCGGCTCAAGCGAAGCATCGAGTCGATCTGCTCGATCTTGCCGTGGAACGCAGCGTGCGCCACCACCACACCTTTGGGTGCGCCGGTCGAGCCGGAGGTGAAGACAACCAGTGCGGCCTGCCGGAGCAACCCGCGGTGCGGCGGCGGCTTTGCGGCGAGGGTGATCAGCGACTGCGCCGCAGGACGTTCGCTTGCAAGGTCCACGGTCCACCTGGCCTGGGTACGGCGCGCAAAACCGGCACTGACCTCCCGGGGGGTGGTGCGGTGGATCGGCACCGCAACGCCGCCGGCCAACCAGATGCCGAGGATGGCGGCCATGTCCAGGGGCTGGTTCGAGACCTGCACATGCACCGGCTCATCGGCCTCGATACCCGCTGCTTGCAGCGTGGTGCAGACCGTGCGCGCCTGCGCCTCCAGGTCGCAGTAGCGAAGTTCAGCGGCGTCGCCCCTGATCGCGATCTGCAAGGCGTGGGCGCGGCAGGCTTGGACCAGCGCGTCACTCAGGGCTCCAGACATCAGGGCGCCAGACATCAGGTCTCCTTGCAGGGTTGCACGGCCTGAATCCAGTATAGGGACGGGCTGGGAAGCTGTCGGACCTGTGCGGCCTGGGGGTCAGCCCATCGGCGTGTTGTGCCGCAGAAAGTCCAGCAGCAGCCGGTTCACCGCCTCGGGCTGCTCTTGCTGTACCCAATGCCCGGCGCCTTCGATCAAATGGCAGCCCTGCAATTGGCTGCAGGCGCCGGCCTGCATGGCCTCGAAATCCCCCGGCTTCTGGTAGGTGCCCCAGTCACTTTTACCGGCGATGTACAGCGCCGGCACGTCGATGCTGCGGCCCGAGAAGAGTTGCAGCTCAGGCGGAAAGCGACTGTCGGTACGGCAGCGGTACCACTGCAAGCCGCCCTGGAAGCCGGTGCGGGCGTACTCGCTGCTGTAGACCGCCAGCTCAGCATCGGGCAGCCAGCGGCAGGCGGCGATCTGCGCGGCGCTGGGCCCGTGCGGCGCCACGGTGGCGGCCATGCCCAGGGCCAGGTCCATCACATAGTAGGTCGGCAGCAGCGCCAGCTGATCGGCGCGCCAGCCCTGCAAGGCCTGCGGCAGGTTGCCCGGCCAGTCCGCGCTCTTGTGGTGGTAGTAGGCGCGCAGCAAGGCGTGCAGGCCTTGCGGGCTGTGCATCAGGTCGGCATTGGCCCCGCGCGTGCTGTAGTGCCACTGGTAGTGCTTGCGTGGCCGGGGCAGGGCGGCCAGCTGGGCAGGGATGTCGGGCGCTGGCTCGGGTCTGCGCTCAGCGCTGCCCGTCTCGGCAGAAGCAGTGTTGAACGGCAGGGCCGGTGGCCCGCCAAACGGGGCGCTCATCAGCACCACCGAGCGGAACACGTCGGGCCGCACCAGTGCACACCAGGCCGCCACGGGTGAGCCAAAGTCATGGCCGACCACCGCGGCCAGCTCGTGCAGGCCCAGCGCCGCCACCAGGGCCAGCGCATCGCGCACCAGGTTGAGCATCCGGAAGGCGCCCAGGTCGCCGTCGAAATCGGCGTCCCAGCCGGTGGTGCGGCCATAACCGCGCTGGTCGGGCGCGATGACGTGGTAACCCGCAGCGGCCAGCGCGGGCATCACCCGACGCCAGCTGTATGCCAGCTCTGGGAAGCCATGCAGCAGCAACACGCCCGGCCGGCCGGGCCGCTCATGGCCGGCTTCGAGCAAGTGCACCGTCATGCCGTTGATGCCGGGCAGGTAGCGGCTGCGCACGCCCGCTGGCAAGGGCAGCGGCGCCAGGCCGGGCGGGCTTGGGTTGGGCACCGTCGGCGGGTCAATCAGCGCCGGTACTCAGCGGCCATACACCTTGCCGAACAGCTGCCAGGTGGTGCCGTCAAAGCGCATCAGCTGCTCGCGCTCGATCGGGTAGAAGTCGTCCGGCGTGGTCTTGATGTTGACGCCCGGCAGCAGCATGGGCAGGGTCAGGTCCATGTTGGACGCCTGTTTCATGATGTTCGCGCGCGTCAGGTCGTCGCCGGCTTTTTGCAGCACGTGCA
Source organism: Aquabacterium sp. (assembly GCA_046597355.1). Lineage (GTDB taxonomy): Bacteria > Pseudomonadota > Gammaproteobacteria > Burkholderiales > Burkholderiaceae_C > Pseudaquabacterium. Next base: position 27,454 of record JBKJKU010000351.1, on the reverse strand, counting down.
CGACGTTCTGGGCCACGGTGTAGCCGTAGACGTTGAAGTTGTCCTTCATGTCGCCCTTGGGGTGGTATTTTTGCATCCAGCCCACGAAGTCATCCCACTCCTTGCCCTTCTGGAATTGCGGGTCGGTGGGGTCCTTGATGTAGCCGGCAGTGACGATACCGACACTGTTTTGCACGCCGGCCGGCACCAGCACCGACCCCACCGCGCTGGACACGCTGTTGAGGTAGTGCATCGGCTTCCAGCCCAGCTCGGCGGCCTTCTTGATGGCTTGGGCTGCAAACTTGGGCGTGGTGATGTTGAAGAACACGTCGGCACCGGATGCCTTCAGCGACACCATCTGGCTGTCCACCGTGGGGTCGGTCACCTCGTAGCTGACCTTGGCGACGATCATGCTGGCGGCCTTGGCGCCCAGGCCGTCCTCAAAGCCCTTCAGGTAGTCTTTGCCGTAGTCGTCGTTCTGGTAGAGGATCGCGACCTTGCCGTTGGGCATGTTCTCCAGCAGGTGCGCCACGTAGATCTTGGACTCGCTCTGGTAGTTGGGCTGCCAGCCCATGGTCCACGGGAAGTTCTTCGGGTCGCCCCATTTGGTGGCACCGGTGGCCACAAACAGCTGCGGCACTTTCTTGGCGTTCATGTACTTGTGGATCGCGCTGTTGGGCGGCGTGCCCAGGGTCTGGAAGGTGAACAGCACCTCCTCCTCCTCGACCAGCTTGCGCGCCTGCTCGACCGTCTTGGCCGGGTTGTAACCGTCGTCCAGGCTGATGAAGTTCAGCCTGCGGCCGTTGACGCCACCCTCGGCATTGACCTTGTCGAAATAGGCCTGGATGGCCTTGCCAATCGCACCGTAGGCCGACGCCGGGCCCGAGTAGGGGTTGATGTGGCCAATCTTGATTTCTTTGTCGGTGGCGCCGGCGTCGTATTTCTTCTGGGCCCACACCACCGGGCCCGCTGAAATCAACGCGAGGGCGGCCATGAGCAGTGTGCGTTTTTGCAGCGACATTTTGCGATTCCCGTGGGTTGGAGGAACCGCAATTCAACGCCCGGCCGCAGCGTGCGCTGGTCAGGATCAACCCGTAGTCAGCCAGAAAACGGGCCGCAAGCTGGGCCCTGGAACCTGCGCGCTCCTGACTGGCTCAGTACACCTCGAACAGGCCGGCTCCGCCCATGCCGCCGCCGATGCACATCGACACCACCACATGCTTGGCGCCGCGGCGCTTGCCCTCCATCAGCACATGGCCGGCCAGGCGGGCGCCAGTCATGCCGAACGGGTGGCCGATGGCGATCGAGCCGCCATTGACGTTGTAGATCGCCGGGTCGATGCCCAGGAAGTCGCGGCTGTACAGGCACTGGCTGGCAAAGGCCTCATTGAGCTCCCACAAGTCGATGTCGGCAACCTTCAAGCCATGGCGCGCCAGCAGACGCGGGATGGCAAAGACCGGGCCGATGCCCATCTCGTCGGGCTGGCAGCCGGCCACCGCCCAGCCTTTGAAGGCGCCCAGCGGCTGCAGGCCGCGGCGCTCGGCCTCCTGGGCCTCCATCAGCACCAGGGCGGCCGCACCGTCGGACAACTGGCTGGCGTTGCCGGCGGTGATGAACTTGTCCGGGCCGTTGATCGGCGCCAGCTTGGCCAGGCCGGCCAAAGTGGTGTCGGCCCGGTTGCACTCGTCGCGGTCGACCACGGCATCCACCAAAGATTCTTCTTTGGTGACCTTGTCCACCAGCTTCATGCGGGTCTTGACCGAGATGATCTCGTCCTTGAACTTGCCGGCCGCCTGTGCTGCGGCCATGCGGCGCTGCGATTCGAGAGAGTATTCGTCCTGGACCTCGCGGCTGATCTTGTAGCGCTCGGCAACGATGTCGGCAGTCTCGATCATCGGCATCCAGAACGCCGGCAGCAGATCGGTCAGCCGGCTGTCGCGCCCGCCACCGCCGCCGCCCTGGTAGCTGATCGAGTCGACACCGCAGCCGACCATGATGCTGGCGCCCTCTTCGACTATGTGGTGGGCCGCCGCGGCGATGGCGTTGAGCCCCGACGAGCAGGCCCGGTTCATCGTCATGCCCGAGGTGGTCACCGGCAGTCCGGCCAGCATGGCAGCGGCGCGCGCCACATTGCCCGAGGCGGCGACACAACCGGCAATGACGTCCTCGACCTCGGCCGGATCAACGCCCGAGCGCTGCACCGCATGCGCGACGGCATGGCCCAGGATGGTCATGTTGGGCGTGTTGTTGAAACCGCCGCGCCCGGCCTTGGCCAGGCCGGTGCGTGCGTAGGAGACGATGACGGCTTGTCGCATGGGGGTTGCCTCTCAAACGGGATCAGTGGAGTGGCGCGCTGAAGCGAGCCTGGCTTCAGGCCTTGACCAGGCCGGCTTTGACCAGCATCGGCCGCACGCTGTTGAAGTACTGCTCGGCAAAGGCTTTGTACTCGCTGGGGTTTTTCTTCCACGGCACCTGGATGTAGCGGTCCAGCAGTTGTTGCAAGGCCGGGTCTTTGCCAGCTTCCTCAAACGCGTCGTACAGGCTTTGCACGATGGCCGGCGGCAGGTCTTTCGGGCCCACCAGGCCGTACGGGCTTTGGCCCACGGCATTGATGCCACGCTCCTTGAGCGTGGGCACGTTGGCGTACTTGGGCAGGCGCTGCTCGGTCACCATGGCCAGGACGCGGCAGCGGCCATCGTCCACAAACGGGCCCCACTGCGAGGCGTCGGCCAAGAAGTTGATCTGCCCGGCCAGCAGGGCTTGCATCCATTCGGCGCCGCCCTTGTAGGGGATGTGGGTGTAGCGCGCACCCAGCAGTTGCTCGATCTCGATCATCATCAAATGGCCCGAGCCACCGATGCCGCTGGTGCCGAAGGTGTACTTTTCAGGCTCAGCCTTGCCGGCGGCAAACAGGTCCTCCACCGTCTTCCACGGTGAATCGGCCCGCACCACCAACGCAAAGGTGTACGAGGACAGGCCGGTGATGAAGCTGAAATCCTTGATCGGGTGCCAGTTGACGGGTTGGTAGTGTGGGTAGCGCAGGCTGTTGATGGTGTAGCAGGCCAGGCTGTGGCCATCGGATTTGGCCGCCATCAGCGCCGCCGGGGCCAGCGTGCCGGCGGCACCGGCCCGGGCTTCGACCAGCACCGGCTGGCCCAGGATGCGGCCCACCCGCTCGCCCATGAAGCGCAGGTGTATATCGGTGATGCCACCCACCGCAAACGGGTTGTAGATGGTGATCGGGCGCTCGGGCTTCCAGCGCGCGGCCGGGGTCTGGGCGGTGGTCAGCGCAGGTGCGGCCAGCAAGCTGGCCAGGCCTGCGCTGACCGTGCGGCGGCGGAGATCGATGGGTGGATTGCGCATGTCGGGTGCTCCGGCGGGTTTGGACACACGCCATCACACCATCTGGCCGATCGCCCCGCCATGCGGGTTCACCATCAATCCGGCCCGGGTACGCCGACTGTTTGCGTGCCTTGTCGCTCAGGCGTCAGCTGTTGGACCTGGGCCGATCGAACCGGTCGATCGCGCTGCCACGGTCGGGCTTGCGGCCTGGCGGCCAGGCGGCCGCGCCGGCTAGCGCAGCGTCACCCAGCGCAATTCCACCGTGTCGTTGGGCCACATCGTCAGCTTGACCGGTTTGGCCATCGCCCAGTTCAGCTTGCGGCGGTACAGCGGCAGGTAGGGCAGGTCGTCGTTGACCATGCGCAAGGCCACGCCCACCCGCGCGCGGCGGCGCGTCAGGTCGGGTTCGGTGCGCACCGCGTCGATCAGCACGTCGAGCGCCGGGTTGCTGTAGCGCCCGGCGTTGAACGCGCCGCCGCCCTGCGGGTCCCAGGTTCGGAACAGGCCGCTGAGCGTGCTCCAGGCCTCGGTGGTCGGGGTCCAGCCAAACTCGATGAAGCTGGCCGTGGCCTGGGTGATCTTGGGGAAAAACTGGTTGGTGGGTGAACTGCGCAGCTGGGTGCGTATGCCCACCTGCGTGAGCATCGCGGTGGCGGCCTGGCACACCGCATCACGCCAGGCCACGTTGACGCAGTCCAGCGTCACGCCAAAGCCGTTCGGGTAGCCGGCTTCAGCCAGCAGCGCACGCGCCTTGGCCGGGTCGTACGCCGGGCGCTTGTCCAACTCGGGCAGGTAGCCATCGACCATCGGCGATACAAACGAGCCGGTCGGCGTGCCCTGGCCGCGCAGCACCTTTTGCACGATCAGCTCGATGTTGAGCGCATGCGCCACGGCGCGGCGCACCCGCAGGTCCTTGAAGGGGTTGCGGCCCTTGACGTCGCTGCTCAGCAGCTCGTCGCGCGACTGATCAAAGGTGAAGTACTGGGTGCTCATGTCGCCGGTGGTGGTGACGCTGAGCTTCGGGTCGGTCTTGAGCCGCTCGACGTCCTGGAACGGCGGGTCCAGCACCAGGTCGACCTCGCCCGAGGCCAGTGCTGCGAGCCGGGTGGCGTCACTTTTGATGCTGAGAAACGTGACCGCCTGCAGCTGGCCATTGCGCGGGTCGGCCGCACCCCACCAGCCGTCAAAGCGCTGCAATTGCACCCGCACATCGGGCTCGTACTTGATCAGCTTGAACGGCCCGGTGCCGTTGGCATTGCGCACGGCAAAGGTCTCTTGCTTGCCGTTGTAGTCCTGCGCCCGCTCCACGCCGTGCTGCACACACCAGGCCTTGTTCATGATCGGCACGTAGAGCAGCTTGTCGGGCAGCACCGCGTCGGGTGCGTTGAGCTTGAAGTCCAGCGTCAGCGCATCGACCTTGCTGACCGCCGTGATGCCCTTGAGCGTGAAGCTGCGCTGCGAGGTGGGGCCCATCGCGCGCTCGATCGAGAACAGCACATCGTCGGCCGTGAGCAGTGCGCCGTCGTGAAACTTCACGCCCGGGCGCAGCTTGAAGCGCCAGCTGGTGGGGCTGGTGTTCTGCCAGCTCAGCGCCAGCGCGGGCTCGATCTTGAAGGCCTGGTCGCGGTTGACCAGCGAGTCGTAGACCTGGTAGGTGACACGGGTGTGGTAGAGCAAGGCCACCGCATGCGGGTCCAGGGTTTGCGGGTCGAAGGCGCTGGCGATGCGCAGCACCGGTCCGGCGGCGTGGGCCGCCGGGGCCAGGGCCGCGTGCAAAAAGACGAGTTGCAACAGCACGATCTGCGGCAGGCTTGTCCGCAGCCAGGCTGCGCGGGATTTCAGGGTCGGTGACATCGGGGCTCCAGGTGACGCTGGGCGATTTTGCGGCCTGCCGCGCCGGCTGGCGCCACCACCGAAGCGGCCGGTGCAATCGTCCGCCGGTGTACCGCAGCAACCACAGTTTTCGCCGGTGCTGATATATGATTGCAAATCATTCTCATTTGCGATTGGCCGGCAATCCGGTGATCGCTGCCAGGCAAAGGAACAGCTGTGGGGCGCAGGTGGTGGCGGGCAGGGGCGCAGGGCGCCTGGGGGGCTGCGGCGGTGATCGGGGTTGCCGGGCTGTTGGCGGGCTGCGGCGGCGGCAACAGTGCTGCCACCGCCGACATGCCCACCGTGACGGCGCTGTCGGCGCAGGCCGCGCTGGGCGACAAGATCTTTGCCGACACCTCGCTGTCGGCGTCGGGCCGCCAGTCCTGCGCCAGTTGTCACAGCGCTGACAACGCACATGCGCCGGCCAATGACCTGCCGGTTCAGCCGGGTGGGCTGCTGCTGGACCAGCAAGGCCGGCGCAACTCGCCGTCACTCAACTACCTGTCGTTCAGCCCGGCATTTGCGGTGGCGGCCGATGGCGCACCCAGCGGCGGTTTGTTTCTGGACGGCCGCGCCAACTCACTGATCGACCAGGCCGGACAACCGTTGCTGGGCGCCGTCGAAATGGCCAATGTCGACAAGGCCGAGGTGGTGGCCCGCTTGTCGCGTGCGCCCTATGCCGCCGAGTTCAAGCAGGTTTTTGGCGCGGACATCCTGTCCCGGCCTGACGACGCCTTTGATCGCATCACGCTGGCCTTGCAGCAGTACCAGCGCGAGGACACCGGGTTTCGCGCCTTCTCCAGCCGGTACGACGCGTTTTTGCGCGGCACTGCCACGCTTTCAGCCGCCCAGACCCGCGGCCTGGCGCTGTTCAACAGCCCGGCCAAGGGCAACTGCGCCGCCTGCCATCCGTCGGGCAAATCGGCCGATGGCAGGCTGCCGCTGTTCACCGACTTCAGCTACGACAACCTGGGCGTGCCGCGCAATCCGGCGATCGCCCGCAACGCCGATCCGACCTACTTCGACCTGGGTCTGTGCGAGCGGCCCGAGCTGGCCAAGCGCGTCGATCTGTGCGGCGCATTCAAGGTGCCGTCGCTGCGCAATGTGGCGCTGCGCCGGGCCTACTTCCACAACGGGCGCTTTGGCACGCTCAAGGACGCGCTGACGTTTTACGTGCAGCGCGACACCCAGCCCGAGAAGTGGTACCCGCGGTCGGCCGACGGCAGCGTGCAGAAGTTCGACGACCTGCCGCCGGCCTACCGCGCCAATGTCAACACGGCGGAGGCGCCCTACAACCGCCGTGCCGGTGATGCACCCGCACTGAGCGACGCCGAGATCGACGACGTGATCGCCTTTTTGCAGACCTTGACCGACGGCTACCGGCCCTGAACCGCCGGACCGGCCCGCGCCATCCCGACCCCAACCGCCTGACCCCCCTGACCCCCCTGAACCCCCTCAATCTCCAGAGCCTTACATGACCCCGAACACACCGCTGACCCTGCCAGCCCGCACCTGGCTAGCCGCCTGCCTGGCCCTGGCCGCAAGCACTGCCGGGGCACAGCCCGCCACCGAGGCCACGCTGGCGGCACGGCTGGACCAGTTGGCCAGTGAACTGGCCGCGGTCAAGGCCCAGCTGGTGGTGCTGCAGCAGCGCAGCACCCCGGCGCAGCCCACCGAGTTGCCTGTTTCTGCTGCGGCCGCGGCGCCGGCCCCGCTGGCCAGTGCACTGGACCCCGCCGCCACCGCGCCGGCCGGCCCGGCGACCGTGATCACCAGCTACGGTGAGATCAACTACAACCGGCCGCTGCGCGCCACGCAAAACGCCCAGGCCGATGTGCGCCGTCTGGTGCTGGGTTTCCAGCACCGGTTCGACGAGCGCACCAAGCTGGTCACCGAGCTCGAGGTCGAGCATGCGGTGGCGTCAGCCGGCGACAAGGGCGAGGTCGCGGTCGAGCAGGCCTACATCGAGCGCCAGCTCACGCCGCTGCTGGCGCTGCGGGCGGGGCTGTTTCTGATGCCGGCGGGCCTGCTCAACGAAAACCATGAGCCGACCGCCTACTACGGCGTCGAGCGCAACTTTGTCGAGACCGCGATCATCCCCAGCACCTGGCGCGAGGGTGGCCTGCAGCTGGTGGCCAGCTTCGACAACGGCCTGACCGCCCAAGGCGGCTTGAGCACCAGCCTGGACCTGAACAAATGGGATGCGGCGTCTGCCGAGGGCCGCGAGTCGCCGCTGGGCTCGGTCCACCAGGAGCTGTCGCAAGCCCGCAGCCGCGACCTGGCCGTGTTTGGCGCGCTGAACTGGCGTGGTCTGCCCGGCCTGCTGCTGGGTGGCTCGCTGTTTTCGGGTCAGGCCACTCAGGGCCAGGCCACCGCCAGGGCCCGCATCACGCTTTGGGACGCCCACGCCCGCTGGACACCCGGCCGCTGGGATGTGTCCGCTGTGTATGCCCGCGGCGACATCAGCAATACCGCTGCACTGAACGCCCCGCTGGTGGGCAACCCGACGCTGATCCCCAAGACCTTTGACGGCTTCTACGTTCAGGGCGCCTACAAGCTGTGGTCGCGCGGCGACTACGCGCTGTCGCCGTTTGTGCGCTGGGAGCGCTTCAACACCGCCAGCGCCTACGCCGATCTGGGCGCCGGACTGACACCGGCCGCAGCCCGGGCCGAACGGGTCACGACCCTGGGTGCGAACTTTGTGGTGTCGCCGGGGGTGGTGCTGAAGGCCGACTGGCAGCGCTTCCGCGAGACACCGGACCTCGACCGGGTCAGCCTGGGCATGGGCTGGAGCTTCTGATGCGCCTGACCCTGCTGGCCACCGCAGCCGTGGGTGCAGCAACGGCGCTTGCGCCGGCCACAGCCTTTGCCGTGGACTACCTCAGTGCCGAGCAGGCGGCGCGGCTGATGTTTCCCGACGCCGATGCGTTTGAGGTGCGGCGGTTGACGCTGGACGCCGCACAGCTGCAGCAACTGGACGCGCAGGGCGTGCGGACGCGGTCTGCCGGCTGGACGGTGCGGGTGGCGCAGCGTGCCGGCGTGGTGCAGGGTTTTGTGGTGGCGGACGAGGTGGTCGGCAAGGTCGAGCTGATCAGCTATGCGGTGGCAGTGGCACTCGATGGCGCAGTGCGCCAGATCGAGATCCTGTCCTACCGCGAAAGCCACGGCCACGAGATCCGGCTACCGGCATGGCGCCGGCAATTTGTCGGCAAGGGCACCACCGCCGCCATTCGGGTGGGCGAGGACATCAACAACATCAGCGGCGCCACGCTGAGCTGCAGCCACGTCACCGACGGTGTGCGCCGCATCGTTGCGGTGCTAGCCCTGGCGCGCCGCGCCGGCGTGCTGTGATCGGCCGTGCTGCCGCGCCAGCGCTGCTGCGGCGGGCCCGGCCCTTGCTGGGTACGGTGGTGGAGATCGGCCTGTGCGGGCCGGTCGGGATCGCTGACGGCACCGGCCCGGTGGCGGGTCATGCGGGTCCGTCACAGCAGGCGGGCGGGGCGGCCAACGGCGCATCACCGCCTGCTGACGCGCCATGCGCCGCGCTGGAGGCTGGGTTTGCCGCCATCCACCATGCCCAGGCCTGTCTGTCGCGTTTCGACCCGGCCAGTGACCTGTCGCTTTTCCACGCGCTGCCGGTTGGCCAGCGGCTGGCGGTGCGTCCCGTCACCGGGCAGGTGCTGGCCGCGGCGCAGGCGCTGCGCCTGGCCAGCGACGGCCTGTTCGACATCAGCCTGGGTTCGGCGCCCGCCGGCTGGTGGCTGGACGGCGCCTGGCTTGAAAAGCGGGACGGCGCCGTGCGGCTGGACCTGGGCGGCATCGGCAAGGGCCATGCCGTGGACCTGGCCGTACAGGCCTTGCAGCAGCACGGCGCTGTGGCGGGCTGGGTCAACGCCGGTGGTGACCTGCGGGCCTTTGGCGACCTGGACCTGCCGCTGCAACTGCGCCAGGCCGGCGGCGGTGTGCGGACGTTTGCCCATCTGCGCGACGGTGCCTTCGCCACCAGCGCCTTCGGTCCGGGCCAGCGCTCCAGCCTGGCGGGCCGGCGCGCCACCGCAGGCACCGCCCACGTCAGCGTGGCCGCACCGTTGTGCCTCTGGGCCGATGCGTTGACCAAGCTGGTGGCCGCCAGTGGCAACCCGACGCACGCACTGTTGGCGCAGCATGGCGCCAGCGCCTGGTGGCACGGCATGCCGCCATGACGCGGGCTGCCACTGGCCACAGCGGCCACCGCCTGACGCCCTGGCACCGGTGGGGTGTGTTGCTGGTCGGGGCGGTGCTGCTGCTGTCGGGGCTGGGCTGGCTGGCGCTGCACTACCGCGCTGCCCTGGTGGCCGGTATTGATGACCTGCCGCATCCGCTGGAAGCGTGGGCCATGCGGCTGCACGGCCTGGCGGCGGTTTTCGGCCTGTTCATGTTCGGTGTCCTGGCGGCTGCACATGTGCCGCAAGGCTGGCGCTTGAGCCGGCGCCCCCGTTGGGCCCACCAGCGCAGCAGCGGCCTGCTGTTGTGCGGGCTGGCCGCACTGCTGGCCGCCAGTGGCTACGGGCTGTACTACTTTGCGCCGGAATGGTTCAGGCCCACGCTTGGTTGGACCCACGCCGCTGCCGGCCTGGCGATGGCCGCGGCACTGGCCTGGCACCATCCAAGCCGGGCTGTCGCCCGCCGTTGAAGCGCCGGGGCGGTCGCTGGCCGGTGGCCACGGCATCCGCCGCTGCTACGCTTGGGTCATGACGATTGGCGCTGTGCCCACCCCGCTGCTGGCCCGCTGGCTGGGCGACTGGACACGCGAGGTGGACCGCAAGACGCTGCGCGCCGACGCCATAGCCGGCCTGCTGGGTGCGCTGCTGGTGCTGCCGCAAGCCATCGCCTTTGCCGCGCTGGCCGGGCTGCCCACGGCAATGGGGCTGGCCGCGGCGGTGCTGCCATGCGCCGTGGCGGCGCTGGGGGGGTCGAGCCGGCATGTGCTGTCGGGGCCGACCAACGCCACCTCGCTGGCGCTCGGGGCGATGCTGGTGCCACTGGCGGCCGGCGATGCCAGCCTGATCGTGCCGTTGGCGCTGGCACTGACGCTGGTGGTCGGGCTGATGCAGGTGGTGCTGGCGCTGGCCCGCCTGGGTGCGCTGGCCAATTTCATCTCGCCCTCGGTGATGCTGGGCTTCACCACCGGTGCGGCCGGGCTGATCGCCTGGTACGCGCTGGCCGGCCTGATGGGCGCGGCCGGCCGGGCGTCGCCGCTGCAGGCCTGGGCGGCACTCTCGGCGGGTGCGGCATGGCCCTCGCTGGCGGTGGGTGGGCTGACCTTGGCGGTGGCCGTCGCCGGGCGGCGCTGGTGGCGCGGCGGTCCGTACCTGCTGCTGGCGCTGGGGGTGGGCATGCTGGCGTGCTGGGGTGTGACGCAGTTTGGCGCGGCCTGGGGTGGCCCATGGGCGGCCGGCGCCCCGCCGCTGCGCCTGGGCAGCCCGCCGTCGGCCTGGCCGCAGTGGCGCTGGCCGCTGGCTGACGCCGCCCGGCTGTCAGCGCTGTGGCCGCAACTGGTGCCGGCTGCGCTGGCGCTGACCATCATCGCGCTGGGCCAGGCCATGGCGATCGCCAAGGCACTGGCCGCCCGCACCGGACAGCACATCGACGCCAACCGCGAATGCCTGGGCCAGGGCCTGGCCAACCTGGCGGCGTCGGCCAGTTCGGGCCTGGTGGTCTGCGGCTCGCTGAACCGGTCGCTGCCCAACCTGGAGGCAGGGGCCCGCACGCCGCTGGCTGGCGTGGCCGCAGCGCTGTGGCTGGTGGCGCTGGTGGCGCTGGCCGGGCCGTTGCTGGCCTGGATCCCGTTTGCCGGTGTGGCGGCGCTGTTGCTGGTGGTGGCCTGGGCGTTGGTAGACCTGCCGGCCTGGCAACGCGCCTGGCGGCTGGACCGCAGCGAGCTTGGCGTGGCCCTGGTCACCGCGCTGGCCACGCTGGCGCTGCGGCTGGAGGTGGCGGTGCTGGCCGGCGTGATGCTGTCGCTGGTGGTCTACCTGTACCGCATGGCCAGGCCGGCGCTGCGCAGCATGGGCTTTGACAGCCAGTCGCCGGGTCGGCCATTTGTGGTGCTGGACGACTTGGCGGGGCTGGCGTTGCCAACCGGGCCAGGCCGGCCAGCATCCCCCTTGCCCGAATGCCCACAACTCAAGCTGTTGCGCATGGAGGGGTCGGTCTGGTTCGGCGCCGTGCCGCATGTGGCGGATCACCTGCGCGGGCTGCGCCAGCGCGCCGCAGCCTCAGGCCAGGGCCAGCGCCACCTGCTGGTGATGTGCAAGAGCATGAACTCGATCGACCTGGCTGCGGCCGACCTGTGGGACGACGAGCTGCTGCGCCGCCGCGAACTGGGCGGCGATCTGTACTTTCACCGGCCCCGGCCGCAGGTGCTGGCCTTTTGGCGCCGCACCGGATTTTTGCAACGGCTGGGACCGGGCCAGGTGTTTCCGGACAAGCACAGCGCCATCGCCAGCATCGTGCCCCGGCTGGACGCTGCGGTGTGTGCCGGCTGCCGGGTGCGCTTGTTCGACGAATGTGCCCACCAGCCCGGAGCGCCGTTGGCGCCGATGATTTGACGCAGCGCGGGCCGGCGTGCGGGCCCGCAGGCAGCGGCCCGGCGAGCCTGCCAGTCTGTCCGCCGTTCTGACCGCCAGCCTGCCCGCCAGTCTGCCCGCCAGCCGTGTGGCTCAGCCCGGCGTGGCCAGGATGGCGGCAGCGCGGCGGATGGCCGTGCGGATACGCGGGTAGGTGCCGCAGCGGCACAGGTTGCCCTCCATCGCCGCGTCGATCTGCGCATCGTCGGGTTTGGGCACGGTCTTGAGCAGCGCGGCGGCGGCCACCAACTGCCCGCTTTGGCAGTAGCCGCACTGCACCACGTCGACCTCGGTCCAGGCCTGGCGCAAGACCGTGATCTCGCGGCCTTGCAGGCCTTCGATCGTGGTCACTGCGCGGTTGCCCACCGCGGAAATCGGCGTCACGCAGGCGCGTGCCGGCTCGCCATCGATCTGCACGGTGCAGGCGCCGCACAGCGCCATGCCGCAGCCGAACTTGGTGCCGGTCATTTGCAGCTCACCGCGCAACACCCACAACAGCGGGGTATCGGGCTCGGCCGTCACGGTGACGGGCTTGTTGTTGATGTTCAGGGTTGTGCTCATGGGGTGTCCGGGCGGGTCAGGCCAGCTTGAGGGGCAGGCTGCGCAGGCGTTGGCCGGTCAGCGCAAACACGGCGTTGGCCACGGCGGGTGCGATCGGCGGGGTGCCGGGCTCGCCCACACCTTCCGGCGGCTCGGTGCTGGTGATGATGTGGGTCTCGATTGCCGGGCAGTCGCTCAGGCGCAGCAGCGCCTGCTGGTGGAAGTTGGTCTGTTGCACCTGGCCCTTGTCCAGCGTGATCTCGCCAAACAGCGCGGCGGTCAGGCCAAACACCACCGCGCTGTCCATCTGCTGTTGTACGCCGTTCGGATTGACCGCCAGGCCGCAGTCGATGGCCGCCACCACGCGGTGCACCCGGATTCGTTTAGGGTCTTTCGGGTCGAGCGAGACCTCGGCCACCTGGGCCACGGTGCTGCCAAAGCTGGAATGCAGGGCCAGGCCCCGCGCCACCTTGGCGCCGTCGGCGGCCGATGCCAGCGGTTGACCCCAGCCTGCCTGGTCGGCTGCACGCTGCAGCACCGCGCGCTGGCGCGGGTGGCGGGCCAGCAGGGCCAGGCGGAAGGCCAGCGGGTCTTGCCCGGTGGCGTGGGCCGCCTCGTCGACAAAACTCTCCTTGAAAAACGCGTGGTGCGAATGCCCCACTGACCGCCAGAAGCCCACCGGTACGGGCAAGTCGACGATGGCATGGCCGATGCGGGCGTTGGGCCATTCGTAGGCCTGGTCAAACGCGCCTTCGGCGGTGGTCTTGTCCGGGCCAGCGCCGGGCAGGCCGAACTGCCGGTTCAAAAATTGCTGCACGATCGACGGCCCGGCGGACTTGGCGGTCCAGGCCACCGGCTTGCCCTGGGCGTCGAAGCCGACCTCGTAGCGCGCCACGCACGGCGGGCGGTACACGTCGTGCGTCATGTCCTGCTCGCGGGTCCAGAAGGTCTGCACCGGCTGGCCGGGCAGGGCGTTGGCGATGCTGGCGGCCTGGGCCACAAAGTCCACGTCCAGCCGGCGACCAAAACCGCCGCCCAGCAAGGTGACGTTGACCTCGACCTGCTCGGTGTCCAGACCGAGTGCCCTGGCGGCGGCATAGCGCGCCAGGCCAGGCACCTGCGTGGGCGCCCAGACTGTGGCGCGGCCGTCCAAGACCTGCACGGTGCAGTTTTGCGGCTCCAGCGTGGCGTGCGCCAGCAGCGGCGCGCTGTACTCGGCGCGCAGGGTCTTGGCGGCCTGCTTGAGCGCCGCCGCGGCGTCGCCGTGGCTGTAGTAGCCAAAACCGTCACCAGCGTCCAGCGCCTGGCCGAGTTGCTGGCGGATGCCGGCGCTGGACATCGCCGCCGCAGGGCCATGGTCCCAGACCACTGCGACCGCCTTGGCGGCCTGCATCGCGCGCCAGGGTGTGTCGGCCACGGCGGCCACCGCACCGCTGCTGCCGCGCTGGCCGGCCACGGCGAGTACCTTCTTGACACCCGGCATGGCCTCGGCCGCCTTGGCGTCGAAGCTGGCCACGCTGCCGCCCAGGGTCGGGCACATCACCACGCTGGCATACAGCATGCCGGGCAGCACGGTGTCGATGCCGAAGCGGGCGCTGCCGTCTTGTTTGCCAGCAGCTTCACGCCGCTTTTGCGGCTGGCCGATCAGCTTAAAGTCGGCGGCGGTCTTGAGCGTGACTGCGCTGGGCAACGGCAGCTTGGCCGCACGATCAGCCAGGTCACCAAACTTGGCGCTGCGGCCCGACCCGGCATGGCTGACCACGCCCTTGGCGACCCGGCATTCGGTGGCCGGCACGCCCCAGCCTTGGGCGGCAGCGGTCACCAGCATGGCGCGTGCGCTGGCGCCGGCCTCCCGCATCGGCAGCCACAGGTCCTTGATGCTGGACGAGCCGCCGGTGGCTTGCAGGCCGATCTCGCGCATGGTCTTGGCAGTCAGCCAGGCAGCGGTGCGTTTCACCACGCCCTGCTCGTCGGGGTGGAACGGCAGGCCGTCGGCCACCGTGGCGATGTTGTTGTAGATCGCGTCGATGGGCGGGTGCTCGGTGCGCAGCCGGTCCCAGTCGGCGTCCAGCTCATCGGCCAGCAGCATCGCCAGGCCGGTGGTCACGCCCTGGCCCATCTCGCTTTTGGGCACCATCACCGTCACGCTGTCATCGGCACCGATCTTGACCCAGCCGTTGAAGGCCAACTGGCCCGCAGCAACGGGCAAGGGCTTGCTGCCGGTCAGGCGCTGGCGGGGCGGCAGCACGCCCCAGCCCACCACCAGGGCGCCAGTGGCGGCCAGACCGCCCAGTAGCAGGTGTCGACGTTTCATCAGGATGCGCTTTCGGCCCAGCTGGGCAATGGAGTGGACGGGTTGGACGGGTTGGGCGGGACGGCGGTGGCGGGCGAAGCGGTCGGCGCGGCGGCCATGAAGTCCACCAGGAATTGGCATTCGGCGTCGTCCTGCAGTCGCGACAGATCGCCCGCGGCCACAGCCGCCACGTAGCGGCGCACCAGGGCCAGGCGGGCCATGCGGGCATCGATGGCGGCCAGCTGCGTGGCAGCCAGCGTCTGCATGCGCGCCGCATCGACAGCGCCTTCGTCGCGCTCGCACAACAGCAGTGCAATGTCGCGCAAGGTGAAGCCCAGCTCCTTCAGCAGGCGGATGGCCTGCACGCGGTCTACGGTGTCGGCCGGGTAGTGGCGGTAACCGGCGGCGCTGCGTGCCGGCGGCGCAAGCAGGCCTTCGGCCTCGTACAACCGCAGCATGCCGCGCGTGGCGCTGGCGGCTGTGCACAGCCGTGCAGTGGTCAGTGCGGCGCCGCGGGCTGCAGGCGGTCGGGTGGGGTTGGGCATGGACGCGAGCTTAAACCCGGCACCTGGGTGCCGGGTCAAGGGGCGCGTTGATTTGCCGGTTCGGCCCTGCTTTCAGGGCAGCGGCAGCGGCTGGGCTGACCGGAAGCCGCTCAGTCCAGTTTCAAGCCCAGCTTGCGGATCACGGCGCCCCAACGCTCGTACTGCTCTTTGACCGATGCCGCATGCTCGGCGGCACTGGACGCCACGATCTCGCTGGCGCCGTCGGCATACAGCTTGGCCACCTCGGGGTCTTTCAGTGCGGTGGCCAGCGCGGCATTGATCTTGGCCAGCACCTCAGGCGCCATGTTGCGTGGGCCGAAAAACTGCATGCCGCCGGCAACATCCACCCCGGGCACGCCGGCCTGCGCCATGTTGGGCAGGCTGCCCAGCGCGGCATAGGGCTTGGGGTCGGTGAAGGCCAGCATCTTCACCTTGCCGCCCCGGGCGTTGGCGATGGCGGTGGTGGGGCCGTCGAACAAAAAGTCCACCTGCCCGCCCATCAGCGCCAGGCCGGCGTCGGCCGAGCCCTTGAACGGGATGTGCGTCATCTGCGTGCCGGTGGCCTGCTGCATCAACTCGGCCACCAAGTGCGACGTGGAGCCCAGCGAGAACGACGCATAGTTCAATTTGCCCGGGTTGGCCTTGGCAAACTTGACCAGATCGGCCACGCTGTTGAACGGCGAGTTGGCGGGAACGGTGAGCACGGTCGATGACCTGGCGGCAAACATCACCGGCGTCAGGTCCTTCATCGGGTCGTAGGGCAGCTTGGTGAACAAATGCGGGTTCTGCGCAGCGGTGACGCTGATGGTGTAGAGCAGCGTGTGGCCATCGGCCGGTGCGCGCACCACCTCCATCGTGCCCAGGATGCTGGACGCGCCGGGCTTGTTTTCCACCAGCACCGTGACGCCCAGCGCCGGTTGCAACTTGGCTGCCAGCAGGCGCGCCTGGATATCAGTTTGACCCCCGGCCGGGAAGGGCACCACGATGCGGATGATCTTGCCGGGTACGGGGAAAGCCTGCGCCAGCGCCACTGCAGGCAGGCTGCCAACAGCCAGCGACAGCAGGCAGCGGGTGAAAACGGCAAGCACAGCGCGGGTCAGCATCGGAACCTCCTCCAGATTGGAAAGGGCTATGGTGGGGCGTGGCTTGCCCCGGTGGCACCCGGGGTTTCACTGTCAACTGCGCCAAACCCCGCGCTGCATCAGCGGGTGTTGACGCGAGGACAGCGTCCTGCCGCCGAGGGCGGCGTTCGTCCAGCGCCGTCAGCGGCGACGCCGTTGAATGCCCAGCGCCAGCAGCCTCGCCGAGCGTGTTGGCCACGGCAAACCCGTTGGAGGCGATGCCATGGCCGGCCAGCGTGTCATCCTGGATGTAGAAGCCGTCCTTCACGCATGCGGTATGTCTTTTCAGACCACCCCAAGTTTTGAGCGCCGCTGGCCAGATCGCATCCCCCACGTTGGCGATTGCAACCGGGCCTTGCGGTGCGGTTCGGCGCGCTACACCAGCGCAAACCGGACCGGCATCCGCCGCGCTGCGCCGTGTCAGGTAGCGTAGCCCGATGACCGACCCGATCGAGGCCATCTACCGACAAGAGGGCCGCCGCGTTTTCTCGACACTGGTGCGCCTGCTGGGCAACATGGACGCCGCCGAAGAAGCGCTGCACGACGCGTTTGTGGCCGCGGCCGAGCAGTGGCCCACCCAAGGCGTTCCGGCCAACCCGCGGGCCTGGCTGGTGTCCGTGGGTCGCTTCAAGGCCATCGACAAAATACGGCGACAGTCGCGCTTTGTCTCGGTCGACGCGGCACCCGCAGTGGCAGACGCCGCCGCAGCGGTGCCCGATGAGCAAGCACCCAGCTGGGAGCAGCAGTGGGACGCGCGCCAAGACATCGAAGACGACCGCCTGCGCCTGATCTTCACCTGTTGCCACCCGAGCCTGGCCGAAGATGCGCGCATCGCCCTCACGCTGCGTGAGGTCTGCGGCTTGCCGACCGAGGCCATCGCCGCGGCTTTTCTGGTCGCCACACCGACGCTGGCGCAGCGGATCGTTCGTGCCAAGGCCAAAATTCTGGCGGCCGGCATCCCCTACGAAGTGCCGGTCGCGGCCGAGCGGGCGTCCCGCCTGGCCAGCGTGCTGCGCGTGATCTACCTGGTCTTCAACGAAGGCTACTCGGCGCATGCCGGCGCGGCAGCGTTGCGCAGCGAGTTGACCGATGAGGCGATCCGCCTGGCGCGACTGCTGCTGAGCCTGATGCCCGCCGAACCCGAGGTGATGGGCTTGCTGGCGCTGATGCAACTGCACCACGCCCGCAGCGCTGCGCGCTGTACCGCAGACGGCGACCTGGTGCCGCTGGACGAGCAAGACCGCACGCGCTGGGACCACGGGGCCATCGCAGAAGCGGCGGCGCTGGCTGAGGCCGCATTGCGCCAACGCGGCTTCGGGGCCTACGCGCTGCAGGCGGCGATCGCCGCCGTGCATGCCGAAGCGGCAGACGTGGCGGCCACCGACTGGCCGCAAATCGTCGGCCTGTACGACGCGCTGCTGCGCAGCGAGCCGAGCCCGGTGGTGGCGCTGAACCGGGCGGTGGCGGTGGCGATGCGGGATGGTCCAGAAGCCGGCCTGGCGCTGATCGGCCCGTTGCTGAAGGTCCTGCCCGACTACCACCTGGCCTTTGCCGCGATGGCCGACCTGAGCCGCCGCGCCGGCCGCATCGAGGCCGCACGCCAGCACTACCGCACCGCTGCAGCGCTGGCGCAGCAGGCGCCCGAGCGCCGCTTTCTGCTGCGCCGGCTGGCGGCGCTGGACGCTTGAAATAATTTTTGGCAGGGCTGTCGAAAGACGCTTTGGCCGTTCGACCAGACCATGCCGGCCGATCGAATCTTCAAGCCGTGCACCCGATCCCCCTGGAGAACCCCATGCCCAAGCTCACCCCGTACCTCGGCTTCGACGGCAACTGCACCGAGGCCATGCGCTTTTACGAAGCGGCCCTTGGCGGCAAGATCGAGATGACGCTGACCTTCGGTGAATCACCGATGGCCGAGCAGTGTCCTGCGGAACACCGCCATCGCGTGATGCACTCGGCCCTGAGCCTGCCCGGCGGCGGCCAGCTGTTTGCGGCTGACCGGCCGCCCGGCACCGATTGCGCCAACCCCAGCGGCTTCAATGGCATCGGCCTGACGCTGGAATTCGACGATGTCGCCGTCGGCGAAGCTGCCTTCAAGGCCTTGGCCGACGGCGGCAGCATCTCGATGCCGATGGCCCCCAGCTTCTGGGTTGAACGCTTCGGCATGGTGACCGACCGCTACGGCGTTGGCTGGATGGTCAACGCCGGTCGCTCCAAAATGTGATCCACCACCCCCAGCCAGCCAACCGGAGCATTGCCATGTCAGACCGTACCGTCCATCTGCACCGCGTTTTGCGTGCCAAGCCTGAAAAGGTCTACCGCGCGTTTCTTGAACCCGGGGCCATGGCCAAGTGGATTCCACCCTACGGCTTTACCTGCACCGTGCACCAGATGGACGCCCAGGTCGGCGGCCGGTTCAAGATGTCGTTCCACAATTTCACAACCGGCCAAGCACATTCGTTTGGCGGTGAATATCTCGAACTCAAGCCGAACGAGTTGATCCGCTACACCGACGTGTTCGACGACCCGAACCTGCCCGGCGTTCTGCAGGTCGTGGTGACGCTGCGGCCCGTGCTGTGCGGCACCGAGATCCGCATCGCGCAAAGCGGCATCCCGGACATGATCCCGCTGGAGATGTGCACTCTCGGCTGGCAAGAATCGCTGGCGCAACTGGCCACGCTGGTCGAGCCCGAAATCGCCGGCTGAAACGTCGAACCCACGGGCACACCCAAATGAAATACCTCTGCCTGGTCTACCTTGACGCCGAACACTGGAGCGCCTGCAGCGACCAGGTCTGCATGGACTACGTGCGCGAGTTGCAAGCCAGCCAGCAGCTCATTGGCGGTGAGCCGCTGCACGCCACGCACACGGCCACCACGGTGCGGGTGCGCGGCGGGCAGGTGACGCTGTACGACGGGCCGTTTGCCGAGACCAAGGAGATGCTGGCCGGCTTCTACCTGGTCGAGGCCAAGGACCTCAATGAAGCGATCCGCATCGCCAGCGGCATCCCGCCGGCGCAGTACGGCAGCATCGAGGTGCGGCCGGTGCGGGCGCTGAACGCGGTCTGACGGGCCGTCTGTCGAACCGGGCTGCAAGCTGCGCCCTGCCAGGAGCAAACCCCATGAGCCGATCTTCCACGCCCACCCCGGCAACCCAGCCTGCCACAGCGCGCGGCAGCGCCACGGCGCCCGGGCGCCTGGTGCTGCTGGTGGCAACGCGCAAAGGCGCCTGGATTTTTCACAGTGATCTCCAGCGCGAGACCTGGACGGCGCAGGGACCGCATTTCCTGGGGCACACCATCAGCCATGTGCAACTCGATCCGCGCGACGGTCAAACGCTGCTCGCCGCCGCCAAGACCGGCCACCTCGGGCCCACGGTGTTTCGGTCCACCAACCTCGGGCGCAGCTGGCAGGAGGCGAAGCAACCGCCGGCCTTTGCCCAGCCCGCGGGCGACCTGCCGGGCCGCGCGGTCGACCACACCTTCTGGCTGACACCCGGGCACGCCAATGAACGCGGCAGCTGGTATGCCGGCACCTCGCCGCAGGGGCTGTTCCGCTCAGACGACGGTGGTGTCACCTGGGCACCGCTGCCGGCTGTCAACGACAACGCGCAGCTGCGCGCATGGATGGGCTCGGCCCAGGACGGCACGCCCGATGGACCAAAGCTGCACTCGATCATCATCGATCCGCGCGACCCGGCGCACCTGTACTTTGCGATGTCGGGCGGCGGGGTTCACGAGTCTTTGGATGCCGGGCGCAGCTGGACCACGCTGATCAACGGCATGGAAGTGGTCGAAGGCATGGACGTGGCCAACGTCAGCTTTCACGACCCGCATTGCGTGCGCCTGTGCCCCGGCAACCCCGACCGGCTGTACCAGCAGAACCACTGCGGCATCTACC
Source organism: Aquabacterium sp. (assembly GCA_046597355.1). Taxonomy (GTDB): domain Bacteria; phylum Pseudomonadota; class Gammaproteobacteria; order Burkholderiales; family Burkholderiaceae_C; genus Pseudaquabacterium. The sequence continues at coordinate 7,255 of JBKJKU010000351.1, read as the reverse complement.
GGCTCGACCGGCCTGGCGACACCTGGCAACGCATCGGCCGCAAGATGCCCAAGCGGGTGGGCGACATCGGTTTCCCGATGGTGGTGCACCCGCGCAACGCCGACACGGCCTGGGTGTTTCCGATGGACGGCACCACCGTCTGGCCGCGCACCAGCCCCGACGGCCGGCCTGCGGCTTACGTCACCCGCAATGCCGGCAAGACCTGGCAGCGCCAGGACCAGGGCCTGCCCGCAAGCCAGGCGTGGTGGACGGTGAAGCGCCAAGCCATGACGGTGGACGCGCAACCGGTACCCGCCCTGTACGTGGGCACCACCAGCGGTGAGCTCTGGATCGGCCATGACGAAGGCGCGCGCTGGTCAAACATCGCGCGCCACCTGCCCGAGATCTACGCGGTGGAAGTGGCGGCGTTGGCGTGACCGGCCGCTGCAAGGCCGGGGCCGCGCGATGCAGGTGCTGATCCCGGGTGCACTGCGGTCGTACACCGGCCGCTCGCACGTGGACGCCACAGGCGACACCCTGGCCGCGCTGTTCTCTGACCTTGACCGCTGCTATCCCGGCCTGCGCTTTCGTGTCGTCGACGAGCAAGACCGGCTGCGCCCGAACATGCGCATCTTTGTCAACGGCCTGGGCGTGCGCGACCTCGGGCATGCCTTGTCCCCAGACGACTTTGTGGCCCTGGTGCTGGCGCTCAGTGGGGGCTGAGCAAAGCGGCAGACAGCCGGCTCTGGCATGCCGCCAGCGGTGCTGCCAGCGTTACCGCCAACGTCACCGGCAACGTTACCGCCGGCGCTGGGGCAGCCCAAGACCGTCGTGACGACGCTGCCGGCCGCTCACCAGGTAGGCAGCGAGAACAGGTAGTCAAAGCCCAGGCTCAGGCTGTTGGCCGAGAAGCGGTTGCCGGCCTTGCTGCGGGCCTCGATATGGCCGGCGGTCACCCGCAACGCCGCGCGATCGCTCAGGCCGTAGCGCACGCCTGCACCGGCCTTCACGGCCAGGCCGTGGATGTTGGGGCCGGCCAGCAACTCGCCAAAGGCCTGCAGCCGTTCGCGGCCACCACCCAGGCTTTGCACGCCGATACCCGCCAGCAGTTCACCATAACCGGGGTAGCCCAGGTAGGTGCTGTAGGCCACCGAGGCCTGCAGCGGCAGGTACCAGCGCTCGTTGATCAAGGCTTCAGCCTGGACCCCGATCAGGTTCAGGTTGGCCCGGTCGATACCGATGAAACGCAGCGACGACTCGGTCTGCTGGAACAGCGTGACCCGGAACCCCTGGTAAGCCGGCGAGCCGGCGGCGTCGCTGGAGGCCGTGGGCAGGTCGCCGGTGCGCAGGTGGCGGGTCAGCCCCAGGCCGAAGGACAGGTTCTTCGATGTGCCCTTGGGTGCCAGCAGGTAGCCGGCGGACAGGGACAACCCCAGATCCTTGGTCAGCGCGTATTCCGCCACGACCCGCGGATAGACCAGCAGCCCGGCATCCGTGTTGATCTTGTCGGGCGCGTAACCGCCCGAGCCGATGCCCAACTGGCCGTACAGGGTGAACTGCGGCGTCAGCCGCACGCGCTGCCCGAGGCCACCAAAAACGTGGTTGTACAGCGGCATGCCGCGGTAGGCCACGCCCAGGCCGGCATACCAGTAGCTGTCGCGGGCGAAGAACTGCGCAAACTGCAGGTCGGCGAGGTTGAAGCTGCCCTTGTAGGACCCTTCAGGGCTGAGTTGCTTGAAGTTGTCGAAGACCACCGTCAACATCCGCTCGCTCGATGCGCCTGCGGCCTGGCCGGCCTCGGCGGCCGTCAGGCGCTGACCATCGCTGCTGATCGGTCCGGTGAGGTAGTTGAACGGGACTTGCAGGAAGACATTGGCCTGGGTGCCGTCGATGGCCGAGCGCATGAACTTCATCTTCGACAGGTTGAGCCCCACCGAGAAGTTCCCCAGGTCGTAGCCCAGGCCGACAGCGCCTTTGTAAAAGCTGCCCGTGCCCGACAGCGTCTTGGCGTTTTCGGTGCTGCGGCCCCCGGCGCCGCCCCCGAACGACAGGCCGGCGGTGGCAAAGAGCCGCGGCGTCAGGCGCCGTTGCAGGTTTGCGGTGAAGTCGTAGGCCGTGAACCCGCCGTACACCCCCTTGACCAGCGGCGCAAACAGACCGGCGCCGACGTACAACCCGTCGCCTACCTTGTTGAGCACATGGAAGCCCATCAGGTCGATGGGTGCGTCGCCAACCACACGCATGACCTGGTAGTCCAGCAGGACGATCGCCTCGTTGAGGCGCAGCCCGGGCGCGTCTGGCGCCGGCGTATCCGACTTTTGCGCGACAGCGCTCCCGTTGGCGAGCAAGCCCGCCAAAAGGACGCCTGCCGAAAATCTCACGCTTGCTGCCATCGGTCGTTCCTAGGTCACTGTGGGGGTTTTCACCGTGTACCCAGCCTGCGCGGTGCAGCCAGGAGGATGGCGGGATCAGGCCCAGATTCTAGTTGCCTCGGGTAGCGGCAAGTCTGGCGTGCGGTGGTTTGACGGCCGGGGCCAGGCCGCCCGCGCAGGCGTTGCCACAGCCGCAGTTGGCCAGCGACGTCTACCGGACTGGCGCCGTGTAACGCCCCTGGGCAAGCGCTTGATCACGGCAAGTGCGCGTCAATCGGTGGCGCTGCCTAAGCCGCATCCAGCCCGCATCCAGACCGCATCACGCCCGCATCAAGGTGCTTTTGCCGAACAGGCTTTCGATCAGGTCCACCGCCAGCTCGGCGGTCTGGTTGCGCACATCCAGTGCCGGGTTCAGCTCCATCACGTCCAGGCTGGCCAGCCGGCCGGTGTCGGCGATCATCTCCATGCACAGCTGGGCCTCGCGGTAGGTCGGGCCACCGGGCACGGTGGTGCCCACGCCAGGCGCGATGGCGGGCTCGAGAAAGTCGACGTCGAAGCTGACATGGAGATGGGTGTTGGCATCCAGCGTGGCCAGCGCCAGCTCCATCGTGTGGCGCATGCCCATCTCGTCGATGTAGCGCATGTCGAACACCTCCAGGCCGACCTGGTGCACCAAGCGCTTTTCACCCGCATCGACCGAGCGGATGCCAATCTGGCGCAGCCATTTCGGGTTGATGGCCGGCACCTGGCCGCCGATCTCGATCAGCGCTTGCGGCCCCAGCCCGCACAGGCACGCCACCGGCATGCCGTGGGTGTTGCCGCTGGGCGTCAGCAGGTTGGTGTTGAAGTCGGCATGGGCGTCCAGCCACAGCACCCGCAGCTTCTTGCCGGTCTCGCGGCAGTGTTTGGCCACCGCGCTGATCGACCCCAGGCCCAGGCAATGGTCGCCGCCCAGCAGGATCGGCAGCTGACCGGCGCGCAACTCGGCCAGCATCGCGTCATGCACTGCCTGGTTCCAGGCCACGACCTCGGCCAGATGGCGGTAGCCGTCCACCGGTGGCAGCCACGGATTGGCCGGGCCGGACAGGTTGCCGCGGTCGGTGACGAAAAGGCCGTGGCCTTCCAGCACGGTCTGCAAGCCGGCCACCCGCATCGCCTCCGGGCCCATGCTGGCGCCCCGGCTGCCGGCGCCGATGTCGGTGGGCGCGCCGATCAGGCTGACGTTTCGGTTCATGCTGCGTCACCCTGCGGCTCGGCGGCGGCGGCAAAACCGTAGTGGTCGTCCAGGCATTGCCAAGCCTGCTCGGCAGTCTCGACAAAGTGGAACAGCCCCAGATCGCTGGCGCTGATCATGCCGGTGTCCACCAAATGCTCGAAGTTGATCAGCTTCTCCCAGAATGCCCGGCCAAACAGCAAGATCGGCCGCGCGCGGCTTTTGCCGGTCTGCACCAGCGTCATGGTCTCGAACAGCTCGTCGAGCGTGCCAAAGCCACCCGGAAAACACACCAACGCGATGCTGCGCATCAGAAAGTGCATCTTGCGCAACGCAAAGTAGTGAAACTGGAAGCACAGCGCCGGCGTGATGTACGGGTTGGGCTGCTGCTCATGCGGCAAGACGATGTTCAGCCCGATGCTCTTGCCCCCCACGTCAAACGCGCCGCGGTTGCCAGCCTCCATGATGCCGGGCCCGCCCCCGGTGACGACATAGATCGGCGTCGGCAGGGCGCGTGACCGCTCGGTCACCAGCGCGGCAAAGCGTCGGGCTTCTTCATAAAAGTGGCTCATGGCCAGCGCTGATTCGGCAACGCGAAGCGCCTGCGGGTTGTCAGTGGCCCGGGCTGCGGCCAGCTTGGCCGTCGCGTCCTCGAGGCTGGCGATGCGGGCGCTGCCAAAAATAACGATCGTTGATTTGATGCCCTGTTCCTGCTGCACCAGCTCGGGCTTGAGCAACTCCAGCTGCATGCGTACCGGTCGCAATTCTTCGCGCAGCAAGAAATCGGTGTCGGTGAAGGCGAGGCGAAACGCGCTTTCGGGCCCGCCGTACAGCGACGGCGGTTGCACCGACAGAGCCTCTTGCTGGGCGGTCGGAAAGTTGCGGGCGGTCAGTTCGGGCAGCGGGTTGTCCATGCGCGAAGCTTAGCGTGTACCGCGCCGCTACCATCTTGCCGCAATGCGCCTGAACGCCCTCACGATCGACCTCGACGACACGCTTTGGCCTGTCTTGCCCACCCTGCGCCGGGCTGAGGCCGCGCTGCGCGACTGGCTGGTGCAGCAGGCACCGGCCACCGCAGCCGCCCATGACGCCGCGGCGATGCGGGCCTTGCGCGAGGGCGTGTTGCGCGATCGCCCCGACTGGGCACACGACCTGGGCGCTTTGCGGCTGGAATGCATCCGGCGCGCCCTGCTGGCCGGTGGCGACGATCCGGCCCTTGCGGCCGAAGGCTTCGAGGTGTTTTTCGCCGAGCGCCAGCGGGTGGACCTGTTCGATGACGTCCTGCCCGCGCTGGAGCGGCTGGCCGCACGCTGGCCGATCGTGGCCTTGTCCAATGGCAATGCCGATGTGCACCGGGTGCCCGGGCTGGGCCGGTGGTTTCACGCCGCCGTCAGCGCGCAGCAACTGGGCGTGGGCAAGCCGGCGCCTGCGGCCTTTGCCGAAGCCTGCCGCCGGGCCGGTGCCCTGCCGGCGAACACGCTGCACATCGGCGACGATGCGGCGCTGGACGTGGACGGCGCACTCGACGCGGGTCTGCAGGCGGCTTGGGTGTGCCGGCCGGCGTTGGCGGGCAGCAGCAGCGCTGTGCCACGCGGCCAGCCGCACCATGTGGTGGCCAGTCTGGCCGAACTGGCAGACCGCCTCAGGGCTTGAGCCGCGCCGTCCGTCGAAGAGTGCGTGCAATTGGATGCAACTATCAGGCCTGTTCGGCCTCTCAGGTATTACCCCAGCTTTATACTGGGCAGACATTCGGCAAGTTGGTGGGCCTCCACAGGCCAAGGCAGGACAAATGACGGTCAAATTCAAGGTTGTGGGGCTGCTGGCGCTGGGCGCCGTGGCAGGTGCACTCACCACCATGCAGTTGCAGGCCTTTGCCCGCAACTCGCTCGCGCCGCTGCCGCTGGAGGAGTTGCAGCAACTCGCCGCGGTGTTCGGCATGGTCAAGAGCGATTACGTCGAGCCGGTGGACGAGAAAAAGCTGATCTCCGACGCCATCGGCGGCATGGTCGCCGGCCTCGACCCGCACTCCGTCTACTTCGACAAAAAGAGCTTCAAAGAGTTTCGCGAGGGCACGACCGGCAAGTTTGTCGGCGTCGGCATCGAGATCGGGCTGGAGGACGGCCTGGTCAAGGTCGTCTCGCCAATCGAAGGATCGCCGGCGTTTCGTGCCGGGCTCAAGCCGGGTGACCTGATCACCCGGATCGACGACACGCCGGTCAAGGGCCTGGGCATGGAGCAGGCCGTCAAGCGCATGCGCGGCGAGCCCAATACCAAAGTCCAGCTGATGATCTTCCGCAAGGACGAGAGCCGCAGCTTCCCGGTGACCATCGTGCGCGAAGAGATCCGCGTGCAAAGCGTGCGCGCCAAGACGATCGAGCCGGGTTACGCCTGGATCCGCGTCAGCCAGTTCCAGGACCGCACGATCGACGATTTCGCCCGCAAGATGGAAGAAATCTACAAGGCCGATCCCAATTTGAAGGGTCTGGTGCTGGACCTGCGCAACGACCCGGGTGGTCTGCTCGAAGGCGCGGTTGCGCTGTCGGCGGCCTTCTTGCCGGCCGACGTGACGGTGGTCACCACCAACGGCCAGATCGCCGAGTCGCGCGCCGCCTTCAAGGCCTCGCCCAGCGATTACGCGCGGCGCGGCAATGCGGATCCGCTGCGCAAGCTGCCGGCCGGCTTGAAGTCGGTGCCGCTGGTGGTGCTGGTCAACGAAGGCTCGGCCTCGGCCAGCGAGATCGTGGCCGGCGCTTTGCAGGACTACAAGCGTGCCACCATCATGGGCGCGCAGACCTTCGGCAAGGGCTCGGTGCAGACGGTGCGGCCGCTGCCCGGTGACACCGGCCTGAAAATCACCACCGCGCGCTACTACACCCCCAGCGGGCGGTCGATCCAGGCCAAGGGCATCGTGCCGGATGTCTGGCTGGACGAAACCGCCGAGGGCAATGTGTTCGCTGCGTTGCGCATGCGCGAGGCTGATCTGGAAAAGCACCTGGGCGGCGCCGACGAGAAGAAGGACGAAGCCCGCGAAAAAGCCCGCGACGAAGCGCGCAAGAAGCTCGAAGAGCTGTCCGCCAAGACCAAGGAACCGCCCAAGCCCTTGCCGGAGTACGGTGGCCCCGAAGACTTCCCGCTGCTGCAGGCGCTCAACCAGCTCAAGGGCCGTCCGGTGGCGGTCAGCAAGACCATGAGCGAGCGCAAGGCCGCGCTGGACACCGACAAGTAACAGCCTGTCCAGCATCCCGAAGCCCACCCGTCGGTGGGCTTTGTCGCGTCTGGCGCTTGTGCACCCAAGGCCCATCCGCTGCAACGGTATGCTTGACCGGATGAACGATGACCAGTTGCTGCGCTATTCGCGCCACATCCTGCTCGAGGAAATTGGGGTAGAGGGGCAGGAGCGTCTGATGGCCGCGAGCGCGCTGGTGATCGGCGCCGGAGGACTCGGCTCGCCCGTGGCCCTGTACCTCGGCACCGCCGGCGTGGGCCGCATCACCCTGGTGGATGGGGACACGGTGGACCTCACCAACCTGCAGCGGCAGATTGCGCACAACCTGGCCCGCCTGGGACACCCCAAGGCCGAGTCCGCGCGCGAAGCCATTGGCGCGATCAACCCGGAGCCGCAGGTGCGGGCGCTGAACGCGCGTGCCGACGCCGAGCTGCTGGACGAACTGGTGCCGCAAGCCGATGTGGT
>JBKJKU010000306.1:0-4038 GCA_046597355.1 Aquabacterium sp. | reverse complement strand
AGCCTGCGCGGCCATGCCGGCCAGTGGGCGTTGCCGGGTGGGCGCATCGACGGCGACGAGACGCCCGAACAAACCGCGCTGCGCGAACTGCAGGAAGAGGTGGACCTGCAGCTCTCGCCTGCCGATGTGCTGGGCCGGCTCGACACCTTCATCACCCGCTCTGGCTATGCCATCACGCCGGTGGTGCTGTGGGCCGGTGAGGCGCGCCAACTCAAGCCCAACCCGGCCGAGGTCGCCAGCATCCACCGCATTCCGGTGACCGAGTTTTTGCGCACTGACGCACCCATCCTGGAGCCGCTGGCCGGCAGCGCGCACCCGGTGCTGAAGATGCCGGTGGGCGACAACTGGATCGCCGCGCCCACCGCGGCCTTGCTGTACCAGTTCCGGGAGGTCTGCGTGCTGGGCCGCAGCACCCGCGTGGCCCATTTTGAGCAGCCGGTGTTTGCCTGGAAATAAGCCCGTGGCCCCATGACCGACCCCATGCCCACGCCCACGCACACGCCACCCAGCCCGGACCAGTTGCTGCGCCACCTGCGCCAGGCCAACGCCGTGGCCGCGGCCGCGCTGCGCAGCGGCCACCATCCGTTTGGAGCGCTGCTGGTCGGCCCCGACCACGAGACGGTCTGGCTGAGCCAGGGCAATGTGGATGCGGTCAACCACGCCGAAAGCGTGCTGGCACGCGAGGCCGCACGGCGTTGGACCCCGGCCGAGCTGTGGGGCTGCACGCTCTACACCACCGTTGAGCCCTGCGCCATGTGCGCCGGCACCCAGTACTGGGCGCACATCGGCCGGGTGGTCTATGGCATGAGCGAGGCGGCGCTGCGGGCGATCACCGGCGCCCATCCAGACAACCCGACGCTGGACCTGCCCTGCCGCCAGGTGTTTGGCAGCGGCCAGAAGCCGATCGAGGTGATCGGGCCGGTTCCCGAGGTCGAGCCTGACATCGCTTCGCTGCACCAGCGCTTCTGGCAATCAGCCGGTTAACCTGGGCCAAACCCGGCCGCACTGCGCAGCCCGCCAGTGCGCCCGACAGGTCCGGTGCGCCGCCACGGGACGCCGAAGCACACCGGTCCTCAGCTCAAGACACCTGCCAGGGCGCTTGTGGCTGCCGAACTCAAGGAATTGAACTCCAGGCCCACCCGAAAACCACTTTCGCTGCCAGCCAAGGTGCAACTCGCGACCGACGCCAATGCCTCGAACAAGGCGCTGCCGCTTGGGCGGGCGGGCATGCGCATGACCGTCACGATCAAGGTGCCGACAGGAATATTCAGGTCGCAAACAACCCCCGCACCGCCCATGCCGATGTCCAGGGTTCTGGCGGCTATGACCCGCCCGTCCGGCAGGCCCAGGGTTGCCGCTGTCCTGAACGGCTGCCGGTCACTTTTGCGCCGGTCGGAAGGATGCGATTGAGGGAGGTTCACGGGGTACCGATCGGCCTTCAAGGGGGTTGAGTTTGTTGCCGAAGCGCCGTGCCGCCCGACTGTCCTGGCGCCTGAGCCGCTTGGCCGGGCCGGCGCGCCAGTCGGTCAACCCTCGGCAGCGGGGGACGGGTGGACGCGGGCAATGGGGTCAGGGTTGTCGCGCCTCGACCCTATTTCTTTGCGCCCGGCTTGTAGACGATGGTTCTTGCAATCCAGGCCTCGTGCATGCGGTTGAGGAATTTGACGCTGATATGAAACCCGGACTTGTCCCCGATCACCGACTCGCTGCCGCACTGCGGGCACAGTGCGGTTTCGGCATGGGCCGCCTCCGGCAAATCCAGGTCGATCAATTCCAAGCCGGCCCACGCCACGATATCGGACGGCGAGAACACCTTTGCGCAGTAAAAGCAGCCGCAGTGGGTGCTGGCCTCAATTTCGGTGCGATTTTTGGCGGTATGGCCATGGGCTGACAGTAGATCGTGCATTTTCCAGTCACCGCAGTTGCAGGATTCAGTCTGAAGCCGGTGGCGGCGCGACCGGTGGTTTGGGCGTTGCTTGACGGCCCAGCGCCAGCGCTGGGCTTCAAACTGTAGCCCGCCGCTGCCGGGTGCGCCAGCGCAGCATCAGGCCATCACGCCAAGCCGGCGCGCGATGGCCACCGCCTGGGTGCGGCTGCGGGCGTTGAGCTTCATGTTGATATTGCGCAGGTGGGTGCGCACGGTGCTGTCGCTGACAAACAGCTTTTCGGCCATCGCGCCGTTGCTGTAGCCCTCGGCCAGCAGTTGCAGCACGCGGATTTCCTTGCGGGTCAGCGGCTCGGCCAGCGATGGCAGCGCAGCGCCCGCAGCGGCCAGTTCGCCGCCGGCTGGCATGGCACCGGGGTCCAGGCCGCTGTCGTCGCTTTCGTCGGGCCCGGCGATCTGCAACAGGCGTTGCATCCAATCGTCGAAGATCGGGTCGCTGCGGCCGCCGCCGGTGTCCGCCAGCACGGTTTGCACCCGGCGGGCCAATGGGCCGACCGCCGGGCCTTCGTCCAGCAGCAGGCGCACAAAACCCTCGGCACAGGCGCTGCGCAGCAAGTCCGCCATGCAGTGCAGCGCGTCGGCGGTGAGGCCGGCACGCTGTAGCGCCAGCGCCTGCAACACCTGCAAGCGCAGCGCCCGGCGTTGGCGCTGGGCCTGGCGGGCCTGCTCGGCCAGCCCGCCGGCCTCGCGGGCGGCGGCGGCGGCGTCGCCAAAGCGCAGTTGCCAGCGCAGCCTGCCGATCACCATGTCGTCCACGTCGTGGGCACTCATCTGCAGGCGCGCCACCCGCTGCCAGATGCTGGCGTCGTCGGCCCGGTCCAACGCCTGTGCCGCGGCGTCGGCCTGGCCCTGCAGCACCAGCACACGGGCCCGCTCCAGCCGGGCGCTGGCCACCACGCGGGGCAGCTGGCGGTGGTGGCCCAGGTACTCCAGATCGGTGATGGCTTGCAGTGCGGCGTCGATATCGCCGCGCTGGAACGCGATCCGCGAGCGCATGGTGTGGGCCAGGATCATGTGGTCGGGCAGGCCCACGTCACGGGCCAGCGGCAGGTAGACATTGAGCAGGTGGCTGGCCGCGTCGGGCTGGTGCGCCTCGTAAACCGCGCTGGCGTACAGCACGCCGGCCCAGGCATTGCCGTTGCTGGCCGGGTACTGGCCGGCATCGGCTGCAAGCGCGGCACCCGGCAGCGTGTGGCGCACTGCCGGTGCGTGGCCGGCGGCCATGCCCGAGGCCAGCCGGAAGCGTGCGGTGGCCTGGCGCAGCCGGCCCTGCTGCAGGTCGATCAGGCCCTCGACCGACTCGCTGTACATGCGGTTGAAGCCGCCACCGTGCTGGCCGCGCCGCGCAGCGTCAAGCAGCCGGTTGGCCTCGTCGCGCTCGCCCAGCACACCCAGCACATGGGCCATTGCGTTGCACAGCACGCTGTCGGCAAACGGCTGGCCGCTGGGCAGCAAGGCCAGGTGCTCTCGGCCGATGGCCGCCGCCTCCTCGACCCGGTCCATCATCGCCAGCAACATCGGGCGCAGCGCATTGACATGCGCCCGCACCGCCGCATCTGCGCTGTGCGCGCAGCCCGATTGCTGCAGTTGTTCCAGGGCCTCCCAGGGGCCGCGCGTGAGGGCGCTGGCCCACAGCGCGACGATTTGCAGCATCGGCTGTTCGCGCACCAGCGCCGCGGGTAGGGCGGCAAACCAGCGTGCCAGCAGGCGCATGCGGCCCTGCTCCAGAAAGGCCGACGCATGCTGGGCCAGCAGCGTGGTGGCGTGGGGCATGTCGCCGCCCTCGATGGCATGGTCGATCGCCGGCACCGGCCGGCCCTGCGACTCGTACCAGCCCGATGCGGCCAGGTGCAGGCGGGTCAGCTCGTCGGGAAGTTCGCGCAGCAGCTGGGTGCGCAGAAAGTCAGCGAACAGGCTGTGGTAGCGCCATTCACGCTCGGCAGTGGCTTGGGCCGGGCTGTCGGCAATCGGCGTGATGAACAGGTTGGCGGTGTCGAGCTGCGCCAGGATCTGCCGCGCATCGCTGCGCGGGTTCAGGGCCTGGCAGAGCGGTGCGTTGAGGTGGCGCAGCACGCTGGTGCGCAGCAGGAAGT
>JBKJKU010000042.1:0-11130 GCA_046597355.1 Aquabacterium sp. | reverse complement strand
GGTGCTGGTGGTGGCGTCGATGCGGGCGCGGGCGGTCTCGCTCAACATCACCAGCGCGCAGCAGGGTGGGCCGCTCCAGCCTTTTTGCGGCGCGCTGACCAGCACGTCCACCCCTGTGGCGGCCATGTCGACCCAGATCGCGCCCGAGGCGATGCAATCGAGCACAAACAGGCCACCGACGGCATGCACTGCCTCAGCCACGGCGCGCAGGTAGTCGTCGGGCAGGATCAAACCTGCGGCGGTTTCCACGTGCGGCGCAAACACCAGGTCGGGCCGCTGGGCATGGATCGCGGCCACCACCTCGGCGACCGGGACGGGTGCAAAAGCGGCCTGGTGTTGGTCTGACACGCGCCGCGCCTTCAACACCGTGGCTTCAGACGGGATGCCGCCCATCTCGAAGATCTGGGTCCAGCGGTAGCTGAACCAGCCGTTGCGGATCACCAGGCATTTTTTGCCGGTGGCGAACTGGCGCGCCACCGCCTCCATGCCGAAGGTGCCGCTGCCCGGCACGACGATGGCCGAGCGGGCGTGATAAACCTCTTTGAGCAGGCCGGAGATGTCGCGCATCACGCCCTGGAACTTCTGCGACATGTGGTTCAGTGCCCGGTCGGTGTAGACCACCGAGTATTCGAGCAGGCCGTCGGGATCAACTTTGGGCAGCAGACCGGGCATGTGAGGCTCCAGATTGGGGCGTCGGGCTGCGGCGCAGCGCCAAACGCTGGCAACGGGGCAAACAGCTTAGCACCGGCCCGGTGCGCGCGGGCGGGTTGGGGGCGCAAGTGGTGGGCAGCAGCCAGGGGCTGCGCTGGGCGCTAGCGCCCGGGCGGCGGCGAATCCGGGCTGGCGCCACCCAGCACCGCGGTGACCAGCCGGTCGACAAAGGCCTCGTCGAGCCCCGGCAGGTGGAACTGATAGCGGTAGAAGATCGTCCCGTAGAGCTGGTCGTAGAGCTGCTCGGCGGGCGCCCGCGCGGCGATGCTGCCGTCAGCCTGGCCGCGGCGGATCACGCGCAGGCCGAGGGTGCGGCGGATGCTGAGGTAGCGGTCGACGAAGACGCGCGAGTCGCCGGTTTCGGCCAGGCATTCGGCCAGCACCGCCATCTGCACCCGGCCGAGATCGCCCTGCAGCGCACGCAGGTAGTGCAGCGCGTGGGCGCGGATCGCGTCGGCGGGCGGCACGGTCTCGACGATCGGCAGCAGCCGCGTGGCCTGGCGCAGGTAGGCGTCGATCAGCAGGTGCAGCCGGCTCTTCCACCATTTGTAGATGGTCATCCTGGAGACGCCCGACGCGGCGGCGATGGCCTGCATCGTCGCGCCTTTCAGGCCGGCTTCGGCGGTCAACCGGTAGGCGGCGTCAAGCACCGCCAGCGCGGCGCTTTCGGAGCGCGGCCGACCAGCGCGGCGCGGTGCCGCAGCCAGCTCCGCGCTCACCGGCCGACCGCCGTCAGGCGCATTGGTGCGACGACCGGGGCGACGACCGGCGCGCCGGTGCGCAAACCCGGGCCTGGGATGGCGGCGGAACAGGCCATGATTCGACACATCCGTGTTACTGTACACGGTGTACAGTTATATCGGCGGCGCAATGTGGGGGCACCCACCCTGAGCCCGTCCGCTGCGAACGCGATACACCGCAATGCAAAGCATGGAGGTTGCCTGATGAGCCCGCCCACCCCCGACCACCAGACCTTTGAAGCCGGCGACGTGACCCTGCAGTCCGGCCGCGTCTTTCGCGGCATGCAGATCGCGTACAAGACCTTCGGCACGCTCAACGCCGACCGGTCGAACGTGATCGTCTATCCGACGTCGTACAGCGCACAGCACCATGACACCCAGTTCATGGTGGGTGAGGGCGCGGCGCTCGACCCGTCACGCTGGTTCATCGTGATCCCGAACCTGTTTGGCAACGGGCTGTCGAGTTCACCGTCGAACACACCGGCCTCGGCCTACGGCGGCGACGCGGGCCTGCCGTACCCGGACATCACCTACTTCGACGCGGTGCAGGTGCAGCGCCGCATGCTCAGCGCGCTGTGGGGCATCGAGCGGGTTGCGCTGGTCTACGGCTGGTCAATGGGCGCGATGCAGGCCTACCACTGGGCGGCGCTGTTTCCGGGCGCTGTCGAGCGCATCGCGGTGGTGTGTGGCTCGGCGCGCTGCGCGCCGCACAACAAGGTCTTCATCGAGGGCGCCAAGCATGCGTTGATGGCGGATGCGGCCTACCAGAACGGCGTGTTCACCGCGCCGCCCGAGCGGGGCTTTCGCGCAATGGGTCGGGTTTATGCCGGCTGGGCGCTGTCGCAGACTTTCTACCGCGACGAACTCTGGCGCACCCTCGGCGCGGCTTCGCTCGAGGCTTACCTGGAAACGTACTGGGACCGCAATTTCGCGCGACGTGACGCTGCCGATTTGCTGGCCCAGTTCTGGACCTGGCAAAACGGTGACATCAGCGCCAACACACTGTATGGCGGCAACCTGCCCGCAGCGCTGGCGGCGATCCGCGCCCGCGTGCTGCTGATGCCGGGCGACCACGACCTGTACTTCCAGGTCGACGACAACCGGCTCGAACTGCCGCACCTGCGCAACGCCGTGCTCGAGCCGATCCCGTCAGACTGGGGCCACCGCGCCGGCAGCCCGGCAAACCAACCTGTCGACCGCGCCTTCATTGAAAGCCGCGTGCGTGCACTGCTGGCAAGCTGACATGCTGAACTCTGGGGTCGATGCCCCCGCCGATGCCCCTGCCACCGCAACGGCGCCTGTCGCGCCCGCACCGTTCCGCCTCAAGGCCGCCGAACTGAAAGCGCTGGCGCAGCGCTCCAACGGCGCGGCCACGCGGCAGGCGCTGGTGCACCTGGGCGCCATCGCGCTCACCGCCGTGCTGCTGTGGCAAGCGCTGGGCACGGTGTGGGCGGTACCGCTGACGGTGCTGCTCGGCTACTTGCAGGCCTTCCTGTTCACGGCGCTGCACGAGTGCGCGCACCAGACGGCATTTCGCAGCCGCGCCGGCAACACCCTGCTCGGCCACCTGTCGGGCCTGGCCCTGCTGCTGCCTTATCAGTACTACCGCGCCTTCCACTGGGACCACCACCGCTACACCCAAGATGTCGACCGCGACCCCGAACTCTCGGCCCCGCTGCCCGCCCGTGGCTGGCCACTGCTCTGGTACTTCAGCGGCCTGCCGACCTGGCGCGACCGCATCCGCCTGCGGCTGGTGCACGGCGTACTGGGCCGGGTGACGGCGCCGTGGGTGGCGGCCGACAAGCGCCCGCTGATCGTGCGCGAGGCGCGCTGCTACCTGGCGTTTTACGCGCTCGTCGCCATCGTCTCGATCACCACGCGCTCGATGGCTGCGGTCTGGCTCTGGATCGTGCCGGTGGTGGTTGGCCAGGTCTTCCTGCGGCCTTACCTGCTGGCAGAGCACACCGGCTGCGGCCATTCGCGCGACATGCTGGAGAACACCCGCACCACGTTCACCCATGCCTTCGTGCGCCGCTTCGCCTGGAACATGCCGTTCCACGCCGAGCACCATGCCTACCCCGCCGTGCCTTTCCATGCGCTGCCCCGGCTGCACACGCGGCTGGCAGGGCGCATCGTGCACACTGCGCCAAGCTACCGCGCTGCCACTGCCGCGGTGGTGCGATCCCTCGCCAAAAGCAGCGCCGCTGCGCGCCCCAGGGCCACCTGCTGCGACACCGCCGCCGAAGTGGCGCCGCCGGCAGCGGGCAGGCGCGCCGACTGAGCCCACTGCTGCGGAGGGCCGTTTCGTCAGGTCGGCGCGTCATCGCCGGTTAACTTCAAACCCGAAATCCGGGCGACAGCCCCCAACCCGAAAGGACGATCCCCATGACCCGCCCACAGGCCGTGCCCACCGTGCAGATCGACCAAGCCCGCGTCAAGGTGACCGAATGGCGTTTTGCTCCCGGCGCCGAGACTGGCTGGCACCGGCACGCGATGGACTATGTCGTCGTGCCGATGACCACCGGCACGCTGCTGCTCGAGACGCCGACCGGCGAGGTGCGAAGCCCGCTGACTGCCGGCGTGTCCTATGCGCGGCTGGTGGGCGTCGAGCACAACGTCGTCAACGACAACGACCACGAGTTCGTGTTTGTCGAGATCGAACTGCGCCAGTGCGACAGCCTTTGACGTGACCCTTTTGGCAGCGCCCGCGCAGAGTGACAGGCGCGGACGCCACCACGCCCCGCCGGTACGCGCCACTACGCGGATGGACCGCGTGTCAGGCCGTCAAGCAGCGGCACCAGCGACTCGGCCATGGCGCCAGGGGCCAGCGCAATGCGCCGTTCGATCCAGGCCACCAGTGTGGCCCACAGCGCGCCCACCAGCGCTGCCTCGCGCACCGGCCCTGGCGCGGGCAGGCTGCGTCGTGCAAGGTCGTCGCGCAACAACCTGACGAACAGCGCCTGCATCTGGCGCTCCAGCACGGACGCACTCTGGCGGCCGACAAAGCCGCTGTAGACCTTGCGGTGGCTGTCTACATGATGAAGAAAGGGCAGCAAGAACGCCCACGACCCCGTCTGGACTTGCGCCGCGCGCAGCAATCCGTCACCCAACCGCTGCACGCTGGCCGCAAACAAGGCCTCCATACCGCTGAAATGCGCATAAAAGCTGGTGCGGCCGACGTCAGCGCGCTTGAGCAGCGCCGCGACGGTGAGCGTGTCGTAGGGCTCTTGCACCAGCGCCTGGGCGAAAGCGTCGAGCAAACGCTGGCGGGTGTTTTGCGAAGGTGGTTCGGGCGCGGACCGAACAGACAGCGCGGTTTTGTGCTTCACAGGGCTGACGCGACCGGAGACGATTCCACCATTCTCACTCGGCCGTCAGGCACACCACCATGCCCAGGATAGAACTGCGACAAGTCTGCCAGCGCTACGGTCACACCACCGTGCTGGCGGGCATCGACCTTGATATCGTTGCCGGCCAGAGTGTGGCGCTGCTGGGCCCCTCGGGCAGCGGAAAGAGCACGCTGGTGCAGCTGTTGTGTGGCCTCTTGCGGCCCACCTCTGGCCGTATCGTTGTGGGCGGCACCGATCTGGGCACGCTGGACGAAGCCGCGCTGACGCGCTGGCGCGGTTGCACCGTGGGACTGGTGTTTCAGGCCTTCGAGCTGCTGGAGAGCTTGACCGCGCTGGAAAACGTGCTGCTGCCCATGGAGTTGGTCCCGCGCTGGCCCAAGTCGAGGCGGCTTGAGCGTGCCCGGCAGTTGCTGGCCGACCTGGGCGTACTGGCCCAGGCCAACAAGCTGCCGGCGGACTTGTCTGGCGGCGAGCAGCAGCGGGTGGCCTTGGCGCGTGCCCTGGCCAACGACCCACCGCTGATCGTGGCCGATGAGCCCACCGGCAATCTCGACAGTGTCAATGGCGAACGTGTGCTGGCCTTGCTGGCTGGGCTGAGCGCGCGCGGCAAGACCGTGGTCGTGGTGACGCACGACCCCCGCCACCGCGCGCACTTCGGCCGCAGTGTTGAACTGTGCGACGGTGGCCTGGTATGAGTCTGTTGATGCGCCACCACCTGGGGACGCTGCGTGCCGCGTGTGGCCGCTGGCTGGCGCTGCTGATCGCGCTGGCCTTGAGCGTGGCCGCCGTCGTGGCTTTGCTGCAAGGGGGTGGACGGTTGCGCGCCGCCATGGCCGAGAACTACCTGGCCACGCGCCCTGCCCACGCCCAACTGCTGCTTCGCCCGGGCTGGAACGCGGCGCTGGCCGAGCGCTTGTTGTCCGAACTGCGCGGCCAGGACGGCGTGGTGGCCGCGCGCTTGGGTGCCAGTGCCCGCGTGCGTGTGCAGGCAGCGGGCGGCGCCGTTCGCGAAGGCATGCTGTTTGCTGTGCCGCAAGACGAGCAAAGCGCTGGCGTCGAAGCTTCGGACAAGCGCGACAGTGGCGGTGAGGTGGCATTGCCACGCCGGGTCCAAGGCCGATGGCCGGCGCTCGGCGAAGCGCTGATCGAGCGCGACGCCGCGCAGTTCCTTGCGGACGCAAACACCTTGACTTTGGCCGATGGCAGCAACCTGCCCGTCAGCGGCCGCGTGCATGACGCGGCACTGGCGCCAGCGTCCAGCGAGGGCGTGGTCTACGCGTATCTGCCCGCCACCGACATGCTGCGGCTGTCTCGCAGCGACCATGTAGTGCTGCGATTTTCACGGGTCGAGGCCGGGCAGGGTGGCGTACCGGACCGCGTCCGCGCTGACACCCTGGCCCGCCGCAGCGCGACCTGGCTCAACGCCCAGGGCCTGGCGGTTACCGAGCTGCGCGTACCCCCCTTGGGTGAACATCCACACCAACGCCAGGCCGACGGCGCCGTGCAGATGTTGTTGGCCTGCGCCGGCCTGTCAGCCCTGCTCAGCGCCGTCACGGCCGCAGCCTTGCTCAGCGCCTGGCTGGACAGTCAGCGTCACGCGCTGGGTGTGCTCAAGGCCCTGGGCGCCAGCCGCAGCGCATTGCTGCGCAGCGTACTGGCGCTGGTGGCCACGTTGTGTGTCGGCGCGGCGGTGCTGGGCCTGTCGTTGGGGCTGGCAGCGGGTGATGCACTGGCGCAGGCGAGCGCTGCGCTGCTCAACCTGACCCTGTTGTCCTGGTCACCCGACCGCCGGGCCGTGGCCGCCGCCATTGGGCTCGGCATGGCTTTGCCTTTGATCTTCACCGCAGGCGCCGTGTCGGTCTGGGCGGGCCAACCGGTGCGCGTGGCACTGAGCGCCAGGGCACTGACCCGGCCTGGCAGGCTGGACAGCTTGCCCCTGCCCGGCCCATTGGCGCTGCGGCTGGCGTTTCGCAGCCTGGTGCGCCGACGCAGGCGCTTCCTGCTCAGTGCCATCTTGCTGGCGGTGGCTGGCGCGGTGTTCATGGGTGGGCTCAACCTGCGGGCAGCGTGGGGCGGGCTGGTTGACCACAGTTCAGCGCAGCGCCTGTACGCCATCGAACTGCGCTTGCCTGAGCCGGCAGCTGCGGTGGCCGTCACCACACTGTCCGGCGTGGTCGATGCCGAAGCCTGGCGCACGCGCCGGGCGACATGGGTCGGGGCCGACGGATTGGCGATCTCCCGCACCTACCCGGACGGCGGCCATGGCCAGTTGTTGTTGCGCACGGCCCCCCAGTCGCCGCGGCTGCAGCGCTTCGAGCTGGCACAGGGGCGTTGGTTCGCTCCGGCGTCTGACGCCGCCGCGATGCCTGAGCTGGTGGCCAACGCCGCAGCCCTCGCCTTGCTGGACTGGCCAGCACGGCTGGGCGCCACGCTCAGCGTGGTAACGGATGGAGCACGCCTGACGGGCACCCTGGTGGGCATCAGCAGTGAGCCGATGAGTCCGCCAACGGTCTATTTGAGGGCCGACCCTGCCGCAGGCGCTGCGCATTGGCGCCTGCGGCTGGCACCGGGGGACAGTGGCGAGCAGGCGCGTGCTGAAGTGGGTCAGCGCTGGCCCGGTGCCCGCGTGGTCACCGAAGCCGACTTGCGCGGCGCAGCGGCCCGCCATGTGCAGGTGCTGCAGCGCGCGCTGTCCTGGGTGGGCCTGGGGACGGGGCTGGTGGGTCTGGTCGCGCTGGCCAGTGCCCTGGGCAGCAGCGTGGCAGAGCGCCGGCGCGAACGGGACGTGTTGCGTGCCCTGGGTGCGTCCCGGCGCTTGCTCGGCAGTGGCGTCATGCTGGAGGCAGCCGGGGTGGTCCTCTTCAGCCTGCTGTTGGCGTGGGGCGCAAGCGCGGTACTGGACCCCCTGCTGACGGCACGCCTGGGCGCCATCAGTGGCCAACCCTTGAAGGCCAGCACAGCACCCTGGGTCTGGCCGTTGTGGGCGGCGCTGGCGCTGGCTGTAGGTCTGCTCGCCAGCCTGCTGCCGGCAAGGGCGGCTGCCCGGCCCGCTTGATCGTCAGGCGTTGAGGCGTCACCGATCTAGCCCCAACCCCCAGTCACGGCTTGGCAAATCCTGCGCAGCGGGTCGGCCGGCGGGTATGTCCCGTCGATCGGGTGAGCCGTCGTGTGGATCGGCCTCGGATGCTCGATCGGTCGGCCCGCCAGTCAGTCAGTCAGTCGAGCTTCGCGCCCGCCTCGAACCAGCGCTTGAGCAGCGCCCGTTCGTCGTCGCTGATCTGGGTGGCGTTGTTCATCGGCATCAGCTTTTGCACCACGGCCTGCTGGTAGATGGCCTGGGCGTGCTGTTGAATCAACGCCGGCGTGTGCAGGGCAACGCCCTTTTGCTGCACCTCGGCGTTGTGGCACAGCGTGCAACGTTGGGTGATGACGGCCTGCACCTGGGCAAAGGCCACCGGCCGGGCGGCGGCGGCAACCGCTGCGGCCGACGGTGGCGGCGGCGCCAGCCACATCACCAGGCCCAGCAGCACCACCACACCGCCGCCAGCGTGCTCCCAGGGCACACGCTTGCACTGCACCAGGGCCTTGTGGCGCGCCACAAAACTGTGGCGGATCAGCGCACCGGCCAGCATCAACAGCACCAGCACCGCCCAGTTGTGCCTGCCCAGGTACAACCAACCGTAGTGGTTGGACAGCATCGCGATCAGCACCGGCAGCGTGAAGTAGGTGTTGTGCACACTGCGCTGCTTGGCGCGCCAACCGTGGATCGGGTCCACCGGCTGGCCGGTCTTGAGCTGCGCCACCACCGTGCGCTGGCCGGGGATGATCCAGAAAAACACGTTGGCGCTCATCGATGTGGCCAGCATCGCGCCCACCAGCAAAAACGCGGCGCGCCCGGCAAACAGCTGGCAGGCCAGCCAGGAGGCAAACACCACAAACGCGAACAGGCCGGCGCCGACGATCAGATCGCCGTTTTTCTTCTGGCCGAAGACGCGGCAGATGCTGTCGTAGACCAACCAGCCCACCACCAGAAAGCCCAGCGCCGCCGCAATCGCTGCCTGCGGCGACCAGTCCAGCACCGCCTTGTCGACCAGATAGGTGCTGGCGTTGAAGAGGTAGAGCACGGCAAACAGGGCAATACCGGTCAGCCAGGTGCTGTAGCTCTCCCAGTAGAACCAGTGCAGGTGCTCAGGCATCTGGCGCGGCGCCACCAGATATTTTTGCGGGTGGTAGAAACCGCCGCCGTGCACCGCCCACAGCTCGCCGGTCACGCCCTTGTCCTGCAACGCCGGGTCCAGCGGCGGGGTCAGGCTGTTGTCCAGAAAGACAAAGTAGAACGACGAGCCGATCCAGGCAATGGCCACGATCACATGGGCCCAGCGCAGCAGCAGGTTGGCCCAGTCGAGCAAGTAGGTGGTGTCCATCAGAGCGTCAACTGCAAAAACCGGCCAGGGCTCAGGGCTTGAGGTCGGCGGCCTTGATGGCGGGCGCCCAGTCCGCCACTTGGCGCGCGACAAAGGCGCTGAACTCGGCCGGGCTTTGGTGGGCCGGCGTGATGCCCAGGTCTTCAAAGCGCTTGACCACCGCCGGGTCGGCCACGATCGCGGCCAGGGTCTTGGCCAGCTTGTCGACCACCTCGGGTGGCAGGCCGACCGGGCCGGACACGCCAAAGTAGTTCTCGGCCACCAGTTGCGGATAGCCCAACTCGACCACGGTGGGCACGTCGGGCAGCAGTGGCGAGCGGCTGCGGGTGGTCACCGCCAGCGCCCGGATCTGGCCAGACTTGACCATCGGCACAAAGGCGGTGATGACGTCGATGCCCACCGGGATGGTGCCAGCAATCAGGTCGGTGGTCATGGGTGCGCCACCCCGGTAGGGCACATGGGTCATCTGCACCTTCATGGCGACCTTGGTCATCTCGCCCACGATGTGACCGATCGAGCCGGGCCCGCCGCTGCCGAACGCAAAACCCGGCACTGCGGCGGCCTTGGGCAGGTCTTTCAGCGTGGCCGGGCCGGACTTGGGGTTGGCCATCCACAGCACCGGCGCCACGCCCAGCATCGCGATGTGGCTGAACTGCTTGACTGGGTCGTAGGGCGGTTTGGGCACGGTGAACGGCCCGATCGAGGTGGGGGTGGAGTTGGACAGCATCAGCGTGTAGCCGTCGGGCGCTGCGCGCACCACATCCAGCCCGCCGATGGTGCCGCCGGCGCCGGGCTTGTTGTCTACCACCACCGGTTGGCCCAGCGCTTTGGCCAGCGGCTCGGCAATGACGCGGGCAACGATGTCGCTGGCGCCGCCAGCGGCAAAGGTCACCACCAGGCGCACCGGCTTGTCCGGCCAGGCCATGGCGGACGGTGCTGCGGCAGCGACAAGGGCGGCCACCAGACGGGTGGCGGCAAGGGTGCGGACGTGGGTCATGATCGGGCTCCTGACAGGGATGAGGGGGTGCACGCAAGCCGCGTGCCGGGCGGTTCAGCTGCCCCGGTAGGTGCTGTAGCTCCAGGGGCTGACCAGCAGCGGTACGTGGTAATGACCGGCAGCGTCGGCGATGCCGAAGTCGAGTTGTACGGTGTCTATGAAGGGTGGTTCGGGCAGGTCCAGCCCGCGCGCCCGGAAGTAGGGCGCCACCTCGAACAGCAGCCGGTAGCGGCCCGCCGCCATGCTGCTGGCATCCAGCAGCGCACCGCCAGGATGGCGGCCATCGGCATTGAGCGTGAAGTGGGCCAAGGTGTCGATCTGTGCGCCGCTGACGCGCTGCAGCGTGACGGTCATGCCCGCCGCAGGGCAGCCGTTGGCGGTGTCGAGAACATGGGTGCTGAGGTGTCCCATCGGTGTCCTTGGCTCAGTGGGTTGCGCGCGTGAAAGGTGTGGAATCAGTCTACGCTGTACGCACTTTTCGCAACAGATCAGGCGCCGCAGTCCGCTCGACAGGGTGCGCAATCTCGCGGCCTGCCAAGCCGCCACTGCAACCGCGTAGAGGGCCGAACCAGGCCCGGCGGTCGAAAGCAACGCCAAGCTCACCGTCGAACACCTGTACCGTGAACACCCGCGTCGCGACGGCCAGGCCGTTGCGCGAACCTTGTTCTCTGGGTTTCGCGCTCGACCCTATCCTTTTAGTTTTTGGTGGGCTTGCGGGGTCTGCAAGCGGCTCTGAGCTGACTTTGCCCTGGTGGGGATGCAGTCGTTCGACTTGCGGTGTGCTGCGTGCTGCGTGCGGCGCCAAGGCAGCCAAGGCCGTCGGGCAACCGGCTCCCTCCATGTCCTCCGATGCCGGCCGGCTGGCCGACATCTCCTCCTTTACTTACGGGATCCGGTCACCCAACGCC
>JBKJKU010000029.1:0-5456 GCA_046597355.1 Aquabacterium sp. | reverse complement strand
CGCTGGAGCAGCTCAGCCTGATGGTGCACCAGGCCCTGGCCGGGCCTGTGCACAGCGTTGCCGGCTGAGCGGCGGGTTCAAGGCCGTTGGCGGCCCAATCGGGCCAAGTTCAAGTCGCTGGCGGCCCCATCGGGCCAAGTTCAAGCCGCCGGGACAGCTGCTGCGGCATCCTCGCGGCACTGCCGTTGCAGCGCCGCCCAGCCGTCCGACCCCAGCTTTTGCATCGTCTCGATGTTGACCTCGAAGATCGACTCGGCTTCAGGAAAGGCCGCCACGGCCCGTTCGATGCTGGCTTCGCGGATCAGGTGCAGCGTGGGGTAGGGCGACCGGTTGGTGGCGTTTTCAAGGTCGTCGGGCCCTGTGCCGTCAAACTGGTAATCGGGGTGGAAGCTGGCGACCTGCAGGACGCCTTCCAGATCTAGCTCGGCCACGGTGTCTTCGGCCACGGCCAGGAAGTCGTTGTAATCGGCAAAGTCGCCCAGCACCTGCGGGTGGATCAGCAGCGTGGTTTCGATCTTGTCGGGGTTGGCCTCGGCCAGCCTTTCCAGCTCGTTGATCAGGTCGGACAGCAGCGCGGCCGGGTCGGTGGCGCTGCTCACGGCATAGCGCACCTGGCCCTTGACCTGGGGCGCCTTGGCAAACGGGCACAGGTTCAGGCCGATCACGGCGCGGTCCACCCAGGCGCGGGTCTCGGCCAGGGCCTGGGCCTCGCCCGGCGGGGTGGTTGCCGTACCCGTCGGGGTCGTCGTCG
Organism: Aquabacterium sp.; assembly: GCA_046597355.1. Taxonomy (GTDB): domain Bacteria; phylum Pseudomonadota; class Gammaproteobacteria; order Burkholderiales; family Burkholderiaceae_C; genus Pseudaquabacterium. The sequence goes on along the minus strand of JBKJKU010000029.1, from coordinate 4,705 downwards.
AGGGCGTGGTCGGGGTCGGGGCGTCGGCGTTCATCCGGCCTCCTGCATGCGCAGCCGGCGGGCGGCTTCTTCGTCTTTGGCGTCATCAATGCCCCGCAGCACCGCGCCCAGGTCCACCGGGCCGAGCTTGCGGACAAAGCGGCCTGTCAGCACCACATCGGGCACCAGCAGGCCCTTTTCGTACAGCGCCCAGATCTCGCGGCCGTAGTCGGTCTTGAGCAACTCGGGCGCAAACCGGCCAAAGTAGTTGCGCAGGTTGGCCACATCGCGCTCGAGCATGTCGGCCGCGTGGTTGTTGCCGGCGGCATCCACCGCCTGCGGCAGATCAATGATGACCGGGCCGTCGGCGCCCATCAAGATGTTGAACTCCGACAAGTCACCGTGCACCACCCCGGCGGACAGCATGCGCACCACCTCGCGCAGCAGGGCCTGGTGGTGGGCCCGGGCGTCGTCGGGCGTGAAGCTGATGTCGTTCAGGCGCGGTGCGGCGTCGCCATGGGCGTCGCAAACCAGCTCCATGAGCAGCACGCCCTCATGGAAGTTGTGCGGCTTGGGCACCCGCACGCCGGCGGCGGCCAGGCGGTAGAGCGCATCTACCTCGGCGCTCTGCCAGGCGGCTTCTTGCGATTGGCGGCCAAACTTCGTGCCCTTGGCCATGGCCCGGGCCTGCCGGCTGTTTTTGGTCTTGCGGTTTTCGGTGTAGTCCACCGCCTGCCGAAAGCTGCGGTGGGTGGCCTCTTTGTAGATCTTGGCGCACAGCGTCTCGCCGCCGCTGCGCACGACGTAGACCATCGCCTCCTTGCCGCTCATCAGCTGGCGCACCACCTCGTCGATGAGGCCTTCGTCCTGCAGGGGCCGCAGCCGGTCGGGGGTTTTCATGGGGTCTATTTTGCCTACACTGCCGGGTTGACCTGTCCGCTTATGCCCGCGCTGCCCCGATGACGATCCTGCTGGCCCCGATGGAAGGCCTGCTCGATGCCAGCCTGCGCGATGTGCTGACCCGGCTGGGCGGCATCGACCGCTGCGTCTCGGAGTTCATCCGCATCACCGACCGGCTGTTGCCTGCGCGGGTGTTCCGCCGGCTCATGCCCGAGCTGGACCACGGCAGCTGCACGCCATCTGGCGTGCCGGTGCGGGCCCAGTTGCTGGGTTCGGACCCGGTCTGCCTGGCTGAAAACGCTGGCCTTCTGGCCACGCTGGGGCCTGAAGGTATCGACCTGAACTTCGGCTGCCCGGCCAAGACGGTGAACCGGCACCGCGGGGGCGCGGTGTTGCTGGACGAGCCGGACCTGCTGCTGGCCATCGTCGCGGCGGTTCGGCGTGCGGTGCCGGCGCACCTGCCGGTATCGGCCAAGATGCGGCTGGGCAACCAGGACGACTCGCGCATGATCGACGCAGCGCTGGCGCTTGAGGCGGGCGGGGCGTGCGAGCTGGTGGTGCACGGCCGCACCAAGGCGCACGGCTACCGGCCGCCGGCGTTTTGGGACCGGATCGGCCAGATCCGCGAGGCGGTGGCCATCCCGGTGATCGCCAATGGCGAGATCTGGACGCTGGCTGACGCCCAGCGCTGCCGGGCCGAATCCGGCTGCGCCGGGCTGATGCTGGGCCGCGGCGCGGTGGCCGACCCCGGACTGGCGCTGGCGATTGCCGCGCCCGGCCTGCCGGTGGCGGGCTGGGACCGGCTGCTGCCGCTGCTGGCCGCCTACTGGCAGCTGATCGCGCCACACACGCCGCCGCGCCACCGGCCCGGCCGCATCAAGCAGTGGTTGAACCTGCTGCGGCGGCGCCATCCCGAGGCGCAGGCCGCCTATGACGCGGTGCGCTTGCTGCACAGCGCGGACGAGGTGGCAAACTGCCTGTTTGGCCACCGCGTGCCAACCTGATCGGCACGCCGCCGCCCGGGCTTCAGTGCACCGACCGCCCCTGGCCCTGCCAGAAGCCCGCGCGTATCGCCTTCTTGTCCAGCTTGCCCAGCCCGGTCATCGGCAGCGCGGCGACAAAATCGATGGCCTTGGGGGTGTAGACCGCGCCCTTGGCGCTGCGCACCAGCGCCATCAGCTCCTCGGCGCTGGCGGATGCGCCCGGGCGCAGCACCACCAGCGCACGCACCGCCTCGCCCCACTTGGCATCGGGCACGCCCACCACCGCGGCTGATGCGACGGCGGGGTGCTGCGACAGTGCGTCCTCCACCTCGCGCGGGTAGACGTTAAATCCGCCGCTGATGATCATGTCCTTGGACCGGTCGACGATGTAGAGGTAGCCGCAGGCGTCGCGGCGCGCCATGTCGCCGGTATAAAGCCAGCCGTGGCGCAGCGCCTGCGCGGTCTCCTCGGGCTTGTTCCAGTAGCCCTGCATCACGATCGGGCCGCGCACGCAGATCTCACCCACCTCGCCGTCGGCCACCTCGCAGCCGTCATCGTCCAGCAGCCGCACCTGGTTGCCCACGCAGGGTGTGCCGCAGGACGCCAGGCGCTCGGGATGGTGCTCGGGGTCGTGCTCATGCTGGTGCAGCACGGTGACGGTGTTGGGCGCTTCGGACTGGGCGTAGAGCTGCATGAAAACCGGGCCGAACACCCGCAGTCCCTCGATCAACCGGGTCGGCGACATCGGTGACGCGCCGTAGATGATCAGCTGCAGGCAAGACAGGTCTGCCGCAGCGCGGCCAGGGTGGTCCAGCAGCACATAGACCATTGTCGGCACCAAAAAGGTGGCGGTGATCCGGTGCTGCTGCACCAGGTGGCAGAACTTGTCGGCCGAAAAGCCCTGGGTCATGGCGTAAGTGCCGCTTTTGAGCAGCACCGGCATGATCATCGCGCCCGACGCATGGGTGATCGGCGTCAGCGCCAGGAACCGGATCTCGGCGGGCCAGTCCCAGTCGGCCATCTCGGTGAGGATCATCGTGACATGCACCCGGTGGGTGTGCGCCACGCCCTTGGGCTTGCCGGTGGTGCCGCCGGTGTAGATCAGCACGCACACATCGTCGGGCTGGGCCTGCGGCACCAGCCGGGCCGGGCTGAACCCGGCCGCGGCGGCCAGGATGTCGTCGCCCAGGCCGTCGTTGGGGCCAAAGCTGAGCAGGCACGCCACGCCGGGCACCCGCTGCGCCAGGGTGCGGGCGCGGTCGGTGAAGCTCAGCGGATCGACGAACAGCGTGCCAACGCCGGAATCGGCCAGGATGTAGGCGTGGTCGTCCTCGGACGAGGTCGGGTTCATCCAGGTCAGGCGCAGGCCCATCAGGTACGCCGCCGCGGTGATCAGAAAGGCCTCGGGCCGGTTGGCCGACAAGGTGGCCACCGCATCACCGCGCTTCAGGCCGCGCGCTGCCAGCGCCTGGACCGTGGTGCTGATCAGCTCGCCGAGTTGCCGGTAGGTCCAGCGGGTGTCGCCCGAGATGAAGGCGATGCGGTCGCCACCCCGGGTGACGGCACTTGCCACCAGGTCACCGACGGTGCAGCCGTCGTAGAGCGCGCCGCCCGTCATGCGGCTGCGCCCGCCTGCAACTGGCGGCCAAACAGGCTGAACAGGCGCTCCCAGTGGCGCTCGGCCGCGGGCAGGTTGTAGATGCCGGCGCGCAGCGGAAACGCAAAGCCGTGCTCCACGCCGGGGTACCACTCAATCCGGTGCGGCGTGCCGGCGGCCTGCAGCCCGGCCTGCAGCCGCGCGATGGCAGCGGGCGGCGCCCATTTGTCGATTTCGGCGCAGGCAAAGTAGCTTTCGCAGCGCAGGCCGGCGACGGCCCGGTGCGGTGAGTCGGGCTGGTCAGTGGCCATGTTGGCGCCGTAGATCGAGGCGATGCACTTGAACCGGTCCGGAAACGCCGCGGCCGCCCACACCACGATCGGCCCGCTCATGCAGTAGCCCACGGCACCTAGGCGGCTGGCGTCGGCCTGGGGCAGGGCGTCAACGTATTCCAGCAGGGCCTGTGTGTCGACTTGGGTGGTGCGGGCGTTGAGCGTGGCCATCAAGCCGAACATATGCGCCATCGCCGCTTCGGTGCGTTCAGTCAGCCAAAAATCACGCGAGCTGCGGTAGTACAAATTGGGCAGCACCACGCAGTAGCCCACCGCCGCCAGACGCCGCGCCATGGTGTGCAACTCCTCGCGCTTGCCGGGGGCGTCCATGTAGAACAGCACCACGGGATGAGGCCCGCCCTCGTCGGGGTGGACCACAAAAGTGTTCATCGCGCCATCGGCGGTGGGGATGTCGAGGTGGTGTTCGATCATGGGGTTGGGCTTTGGTGGGTGGGGGGTGCGTGACGATAGCCAGCCAGTGCCTGCACCGCCACTGGTTGGAACGTGAGCAGGGGGTGCGACAGGACTGGCTAGCGACTTGACTGAAGTTCTGACCGGCCATGATCGCCTTTGTGCCAGCAAAGTCAGCCGCCAGGGTGACAGCGGCAGGCTGCATGCGGACGGGTGATGACGAGTACCCGCAGGCACCCTGCTGTGGGTGTCGTCTTGAGGCGCTGAGCGTTCGGCTGATCCTGCAAGGACCGGGGAATTGTGGTTGGCCGGTTTCGGCTCTTTGCTGTCTTTCCCCTGGTGGGGATGCAGTCGTTCGACGTGCGGCGTGCGGTGTGCTGCGTGCGGCGTGCGGCGCCAAGGCAGCCAAGGCCGTCGGGCAACCGGCTCCCTCCATGTCCTCCGATGCCGGCCGGCTGGCCGACATCTCCTCCTTTACTTACGGGATCCGGTCACCCAACGCC
>JBKJKU010000023.1:0-4156 GCA_046597355.1 Aquabacterium sp. | reverse complement strand
GCGGCAACGATTCGGGCGGCCAAGGGCGTTGGGTGACCGGATCCCGTAAGTAAAGGAGGAGATGTCGGCCCGCTGGCCGGCATCGGAGGACATGGAGGGAGCCGGTTGCCCGACGGCCTTGGCTGCCTTGGCGCCGCACGCCGCACGCTGCGCGTCGAACGCCGCACATCGAACGACTGCATCCCTAACAAGGGAAAGGCAGCAAAGAGCCGTGAGGAGCACGCCCTATCCCAGCCTCCACCGGCAAGACCCCGCTCAAACCACCGCCTGCGCCCGCAGCGCAGCGATCTGGTCGGCGTCATAGCCAAGCTCGGCCAGCACCTCGTCGGTGTGCTCGCCCAGCAGCGGCGGGCGGCGGCGCTCGACCGGCAGGGTTTCGCTCATCCAGATCGGCACCGCCGCCACCGGGGCGGGCTGCGGCAGGCCGGGGTAATCGGTCGGCTGCAACAAACCCAGTGCCTGCACCTGGGGATGGTCCAGCGCCTGCTGCGGTGACAGCACGGGGGCGCAGGGGATCATGGCCTTGCCGAGAATGGCGACGATCTCATCGCTGGTCCGCTCGGCGCACCAGCGGCCCATGCGTTCGCTGATGATCTCGCCGTGGCGGCCGCGGGCGGCGTCGTCGGCAAAACGCGGGTCGCCCAGCCACTCGGGATCATCCGGCGCCTGGCCCATCAAGCGCGCCCAGCGGGCGTACAGCGGCTGGCCGGTCACGGCCACCAGCACCCAGCCGTCGCGGGCTGCGTAGACATCCATCGGCGCCGAGGTCTGACCGCGGTTGCCGGTGGCCACCCGGTCGGGGCCGGCAACCGCCTGCTCGATCAGCGTAGCGTTGGTGACGGTGATGGCCGTGGCCAGCAGCGCGCCAGTGACCATTTGGCCCTTGCCCGAGCGCTGCCGCTCCATCAACGCAGCCAGGGTGCCAAACGCGCAGTGCAGCGCCGTGCCGAAATCCACCCAGTTCGCGGCCGCGCGGTAGGGCTGCTCGGGCTGGCCGGTCATGTAGACCGCTCCCGACATCGCCTGGCCAATGCCATCGAAGCCGACGTTGCCGTGCATCGGCCCGACCGGACCGTAAGCGGTGTTGGTGACAAAAATGATGTCGGGCCGGTACGAACACAGCGTGGCGTAGTCCAGGCCCATCGCCACCAGCGTGGCCGCCGGCATGTTGGCGATCACCACGTCAGCGCCGCGCACCAGCCGCGCCACCACTTCGCGGCCCGCAGCCGACGCCGGGTCCAGCGTCATCGAGCGCTTGTTGCGGTTCATCTGCAAGAACAGCGCGCCGACGCCGCCCCCCACCGGCGCCGGGAAACGGTCCTCGCTGCCGCTGCGTTTCTCGACCCGCACCACGTCGGCGCCGTACTCGGCCAGCAGGGCCGCGCAATACGGGCCGGCGATGTAACGGCCAAAATCCAGCACACGGATACCTTGCAGCAATGCAGTCATCGGGTTGGGACCTCGGCAGCGGTGCGGTGGTGAAATGGCCATCGTAGGGCGGGCTTTGCCGCCTCGCCAGCCGGGCATGACCTGAGCCCGCCTATCACCCATGTGACTGCCAAGTCCGCACAGTCCTCACACTCACCCCCCTCTGGAGACCCCGATGACCGTGAAACCCGAATCCCTGGGCATGTGCTCAAAGCGCCTGGCGCGGCTGGACCGCTTTCTGCAAGCGCGCTACATAGCCCCGGGCTTGCTGCCCTGCGCGCAGTTGCAGGTGGCGCGCCAGGGCCAGTTGGTGCACCAGAGTGTGCTGGGCCTGGCGTCGCTGGAGACCGGCGCGGCCATGACCGAGGACACCATCGTGCGCATCTATTCGATGACCAAGCCGATCACCAGTGTGGCCTTCATGATGCTGGTCGAAGAGGGCCTGGTGGCGCTGGACGACCCGGTGCACCGCTTCATCCCCGCCTGGCGCGACCTGGGCGTGTATGTGGCTGGCGGCTCCGGGCTGCCGGGGTCGCCCACCGGCTGGCAAACCACGCCCACAGCCGCACCGATGCGCATGATCGACCTGCTGCGCCACACCTCGGGCCTGACCTACGGCTTCCAGACCCGCACCAATGTCGACGCGGCCTACCGCAAGGGCCGGGTCGAGCCGTTTGAGCAGGCCGACGGTCTGGAGGGCTTTGTGTCAGCGCTGGCCAAGCTGCCGCTGGAGTTTTCGCCCGGCAGCGCCTGGAACTACTCGGTCTCCACCGACGTGCTGGGCTATCTGGTGGGCAAGATCTCGGGCATGCCGTTTGATCAGTTCCTGCAAACCCGCATCCTGGGGCCGCTGGGCATGACCGACACCGCGTTCCATGTCAGCGACGACAAGGCAGCGCGCTTTGCGCAGACCTACATCAACTCGGCCGAAGGCAAGCTTGTGCCGCTGGGCGGGCGCAGCTTTCGCGAGCCCACCGATGCGCCGTCGGGCGGCGGCGGCCTGGTGTCGACCGCGGCCGACTACATGCGCTTTTGCGAGGCCCTGCGCTGCGGCGGCGCGCTGGGCGACGTTCGCCTGCTGGGGCCCAAGACCATCGCGTTGATGCGGGCCAACCACCTGCCGGGCGGCGCTGATTTGTCGGACATGTCGGTCTCGCTGTTCTCCGAGGCCACCTTCAAGGGCGTGGGCTTCGGCCTGGGCTTTGCGATGACCACCGACGTGGCCAAGACCCAGCTGGCCGGGTCGGTGGGCGAATACTGGTGGGGCGGTGCTGCGTCCACCGCTTTCTGGATCGATCCGGCGGAGGACATCAGTGTCGTCTTCCTGACCCAGTTCATGCCGTCCAGCCAGTACCCGATCCGGCGCGAACTGCGCACGATGATCAACGCGGCGGTGCTGGACTCGAAGGCCTGACCCAGCGGCAAGGCGTGCCGGTTGCAAGGCCTGCCGGCCTGCGCGCCGCACACCCAGATCGGTTGCGCCGGCCGCGGTACCCACGCCGCGGCGGTCATCCGCGCAATGCCGCGATGACCCTCGACGCAGCAGACGATGGAGGTGACTGAGACGCCTGAGACGTTTGAGACGCCTGAGACGAACGGGACGACTGAGACGCCTGAGCCGCATGATGATAGGCATGCGCCACGGGCCGGCGACCCGTCGGGCGCTGCGTTGCCGGCGCTCCAACGCTGCCGGCTGGCTCACGGACGGCGCTGAGTGCGCCGCAGCGCAGGCCAGGCGCCGTGTCTCGACCTAGACCCGCTCGAGCACCAGCGCGATGCCCTGCCCCACGCCGATGCACATGGTGCACAGCGCGTAGCGGCCGCCCAGCTGGTGCAACTGGCTGACGGCGGTGGTGGCCAGCCGCGCGCCGCTGGCGCCCAGTGGGTGGCCCAGCGCGATGGCGCCGCCCCAGCGGTTGACACGTGTGTCGTCGTCGGCCAAGCCCAAATCACGCAGCACGGCCAGCCCTTGAGCGGCAAAGGCCTCGTTCAGCTCGATCACGTCCATCTGCGCCAGGCTCAGGCCGGTCAGCTCCAGCACACGCCGGGTGGCCGGCGCCGGGCCAAAACCCATGATGCGCGGCGCCACGCCGGCCGTGGCCATGCCCACCACGCGGGCACGCGGTGTCAGGCCATGGCGCGCGGCCGCGGTTTCACTGGCCAGCAGCAGCGCGCAGCTGCCGTCGTTGACGCCGCTGGCGTTGCCGGCGGTCACCGTGCCGTCGGGCCGCACCACGCCCTTCAGCTTGGCCAGGGCGTCCAGGCTGGTTTCGCGCGGGTGCTCGTCCTTGCTGACGGTCAGCGGGTCGCCCTTTTTCTGGGCGATGCTGACCGGCGTGATCTCGGCATCGAAAAAGCCGGACTTCTGCGCCGCCACCGCCTTTTGCTGGCTGGCCAGCGCCATGCGGTCTTGCGCCTCGCGCTCGATCTTGAACTCGGTGGCGACGTTTTCGGCCGTCTCGGGCATCGAGTCCACGCCGTGCATTGCTTTCATCAGCTTGTTCACGAAGCGCCAGCCGATGGTGGTGTCATAGACCGCATTGCTGCGGCTGAAGGCCGACTCGGCCTTGGGCATCACAAACGGCGCCCGGCTCATGCTCTCGACGCCGCCGGCGATCATCAACTGGGCCTCGCCCGACTTGATGGCGCGCGCCGCCGTGCCCACCGCGTCCAGGCCCGAGCCGCACAGCCGGTTGATGGTGCCGCCGGGCACACCCACCGGCAGGCC
>JBKJKU010000342.1:0-15372 GCA_046597355.1 Aquabacterium sp. | reverse complement strand
GCTTGGCCAGACCGAGCCCGGGCTGAACCGCCTGATCCGTGCCGCGTTCAAGCTCTTGGGCCTGCAAAGCTATTTCACGGCCGGCGTGAAGGAAGTGCGCGCCTGGACGGTGGCCATCGGCGCAACCGGCCCCCAGGCGGCTGGCGTGATCCACACTGATTTTGAACGCGGCTACATCCGAGCGCAGACCATTGCCTTTGACGACTTCATCGCCTTCAAGGGCGAGCAGGGCGCCAAGGACGCCGGCAAGATGCGCGCCGAAGGCAAGGAGTACGTCGTCAAGGACGGCGATGTGCTGAACTTCCTGTTCAACGTCTGACGCACACTGGCGGGATGAATCCGCTGCCCGTTTCACTGCTGTCGCGCCGGTTGTCGTGCCCGTTGGCGTGCCGGATGTCGTGCCGGATGTCGTGCCAATTGGGGCGCGGGTTGTCGCGCAAGTCACCACGCCGGTCGCCAGGATCCCGATGACACCGCCCGACCCCGAGCCCACCTTGCAAGCCACGTCCAGCCCCGACGGCTGGGCGGGCGACGCCATGTCAGGGCGTGCGCAGGGGGGGCCGGGCCGCCCCCTCGGACGCGGGCTGCTGTGGCCGATGCTGCTGACGGCGTTGTGCTACTTTCTGGTGAGCAAGGCGGCGTTGCTGCTGGCGATACCGCCGGGCTATGCCTCGCCGCTCTACCCCAGTGCGGGGCTGGCCTTGGCGGCCACCCTGGTCTATGGCCTGCGCATCCTGCCCGGCGTGGCGCTGGGCGCGCTGGCGGTCAATGCACCGTTGACGCCGCTGCGCGGGATGGCCGACCTGACAACACTGTGGCTGCCCCTGATCACGGCGCTGGGTGCGGCGCTGCAGGCCGGCGTTGGCACGGCGCTGGTGCGCTGGCGGGTACGGGGCCCGCTGCTGCTGGGCGAACCGCGCGACGTCGCTGCGTTTTGCCTGTTGGGCGGGCTGCTGGCCTGCACCATCAATGCGTCGCTGTCTACGCTGGCCCTGTCGGTGGCCGGTGTGGTGCAGCCGGGTGCTCGTGCTTTCACCTGGTGGACCTGGTGGGGCGGCGACACGCTGGGGGTGCTGATCGGTGCGCCGATCGCCCTCACGCTGATCGGCCAGCCCCGCGCCGACTGGGCCGCCCGCCGCATCCCGCTGGGCCTGCCGCTGCTCATTGCCACGGCGCTGCTGGCTGCCGCCACCGCGCTGGTGACACGCTGGGACACCGAGCGCAGCCAGCACACCTTCACGCGCGATGCCGCCACGCTGGGCGCCACGCTGGACGCCGAGATGCGCCAATCGCTGTACGCCCTGGAGGCGATCCACGGCCTGTTCATCGGCTCGGACGAGGTGTCGGACGACGAGATGCGCCGGGTGGCCGCAACGTGGTTGGCGTTGCCGATCCAGTTGCAGGCGCTGGGCTTCAGCCAGCGTGTGGCGCGGTCTGACCTGGCGCGCTTCGAGGCGCGGGTGGCCCGCCAGTTGGGCCGGTCGTACCAGGTCTTTGACCGCTCGGACCGCGCCACCGCCGACCCGGACGTGATCGCCATCCGCTTTGTTGAACCGATGGCCAGCAACCAGGCGGCACTGGGCTTGAACACCCTGTCGGTACCGGCGGCGCGCGACGCCGTCCAGCGCAGCGCCCGTGATGACAAACCCGCCGCCACCACGGGCTTTCGGCTGACGCAGGAGCGCGAGAACCAGACCGGGGTGGTGGTGTACCGCGCGCTGTACCGGGCAGCGTCAGGCACGTTGTCCCAGAACCCGAACAGCGGCCAGCCGCAACCCGCCCAGCGCGCCGCCGCACTCAGCGGTGTGGTATTTGTATCGCTGCGCATGCAGCAATCGGTGGCTGCGGCCTTGCGCGGTGCACCCGCCTACCTGCGCTGGTGCCTGCTGGAGCAAACCGTCGACGGCACCGGCCAGAACCGGCTGGCCGGCACTGACGGTTGCAACACCGCAGCCCCGGCCGCGCTGCACCACGAACGGCCGATCGACTTTGCCGGCCAGCGGTGGTTGCTGCGTGTCGATGCCGAACTGGGCAACGTGCCCGACGCCGGTTTTGCCAACGCCTGGCTGTTCTCGTCTGTCGGCCTGCTGTCCGCGGCGATGCTGGCCGCGCTGCTGCTGTTGGTGACCGGCCGCACCCGGCGCATCGAAGCCGCGGTGGATGCCCGCACCCGCGATTTGCAACGCGAGGTGGCCGAACGCCAGCGCGCCGACAGCGCGCTGCGCGAAAGCGAGCAGCGTTTCAGAAACATCTTCGACCAGGCGCCGATCGGCATCATCTACACCGACCTGGCGGGCCGGGTGCGGGATGCCAACCCCAAGCTGCGCGAGATGATCGGCTACAGCGTGGACGAGCTGGCCCAGCACACGCTGGGCGAGCTGACGCACGACGACGACCGCACCGAGACCGCGCTCGACCTGGCCCGGCTGCTGCAGGGCGGCCTGCCCATGGTGCAGCGCCGCAGCCGGCTGCGGCGCGGCGACGGCCAGACGCTGTGGGTGCACATGAACCTGAGCGCGCTGCGCGGCCCTGATGGCCAGCCCCAGCGGCTGGTGGCGGTGGTCGAGGACATCACCGAGCGGCGCCTGCGCGAGGACGCCGAACTCGGCCGCCACCAGGCCGAGACCGCCAACCGGGCCAAGAACGAGTTCCTGTCCCGCATGAGCCACGAGCTGCGCACGCCGCTCAACGCCATGCTGGGCTTTGCCCAGCTGCTCGACCTGGACCGCCGGCCCGCGCTGGCGCCGCACCAGATGGCCTGGGTGGCGCAGGTGCTCAAGGCCGGCTGGCACCTGCTGGAGATGATCAACGACACGCTGGATTTGTCGCGCATCGACGCCGGCATGATGCGGATGAGCCTGGCACCAGTCGACCTGGGGCCGCTGGTGGCGCACTGCGCAGCGATGGTCGAGCCGGCTGCTGTGCGGCGCGGCATCACGCTGCAGGTGCAGCTGGCCGCCGATGCGCACCATGTGCTGGGCGACGAAACCCGGCTCAAGCAAGTCATCAGCAACCTGCTGTCGAACGCCGTCAAATACAACAACCCCGGTGGCCGGGTCGAGGTCAGCACCCGGCGTGGCGCCGACAACCGGCTCGAGGTGCGGGTGCTCGACACCGGCCTGGGCCTGAGCCCGGCGCAGATGACCGAGCTGTTCCAGCCCTTCAACCGCCTGGGCCGCGAGAACAGCGACACCGAGGGCACCGGCATCGGCCTGGTGATCAGCCGCCGGCTGGCCGAACTGATGGGCGGCGACCTGCGCGCCGAGAGCCTGACCGGCCAGGGCGCGACCTTCGTGCTGACGCTGCCGGCGGCCGAAGCCGAGGCCGGTGCGGCAGCCGGCGAGGCCACCGCCGAGACCAGCGCCACACGCTACCGCCACCGCCGGGTGCACTACATCGAGGACAACGAGACCAATGTCGAGGTGATGCGCGGCATGCTGGCGCAGCGGCCGCAGGTGACGCTGTCGGAGTCCACGCTGGGCCTGGACGGGCTGCAGGCGGTGCGCCAGCAGCGCCCCGACCTGATCTTGCTGGACATGCACCTGCCTGACGTGGACGGGCTGGAGTTGCTGCGCCAGTTGCAACGTGACCCGGCCTGCGCCGACATCCCGGTGGTGGTGGTGTCGGCCGACGCCACGCCGGGCCGGATCGAGGACGCATTGGCCGCCGGCGCACGCCACTACCTCACCAAACCGCTGAACCTGGCGGGCTTCCTGGTCGTGCTGGACGAGCAGCTCGAGGCGATGGACACCCGGTTCGGCTGATCGCCCATCCGGCAGGTGCGCCGCGGTCGGCGGGCTGCGACCCGTTTCAGTGCACCCCAGGGCCGCATCAGCCAGCGCCCGGCACCATGCCGAGGCATATCACCCCGGTTGGCCGCACCCCATCAGCGGCACAACTCTTGCGTGAGATCGGGTCACGGTGCAACGGCGCACCGTGTCTGCCCGGCAAGCTTTGCTGCGGCACCCGGCACACCTGCTGTCGCCCAGGCGGTCTCCACGCCTTTGCCACCACCCCACCATGTCGTCATTCAAAACCTTCCTCCAGGCGGGTCACGCGCCCACGCTGTTTGCGTCGTTTTTCTATTTCGCGTTTTCGTGTTGCATCTGGGTGCTGAACGGTGCAATGGCGCCGTTCATCAGCGAGACCTTCTCGCTCAGCCCGGCACAAAAAGGCCTGATGCTGTCGGTGCCGATCATTGCGGGCGCGCTGATGCGGTTTCCGCTGGGCCTGCTGTCGCAGTACATCGGCCGAAAAAACGCCACGCTGGTGGAGATGGCGCTGATCGCCGTGGCCATGTTGTACGGCTTTTTCATGGTGCACAGCTTCAACGACCTGCTGGCGATGGGGGTGCTGCTGGGCATTGCCGGCGCCAGCTTCGGTGTGGCCTTGTCGCTCGGCTCGGGCTGGTTTCCGCCGCAGCACAAGGGTCTGGCGATGGGCCTGGTGGGTGCGGGCAACGTCGGCACCGCCGTGTCGGTGCTGGTGGCGCCACCGCTGGCACAGTGGCTGGGCTGGCAGGCGGTGTACGGCGTGGCAGCCGCCGCCATCCTGCTGCCGATGGTGGTGATGATCCTCTTTGCCAAGGAGCCGCCGGATGTGGACGCACACGCCGGACTGCGCGAGCACACGGCCTGCCTGTTCGAGAAAGACGGCTGGGTCTTCAGCCTGATCTACGGCGTGACCTTTGGCGGCTTCATCGGCCTGATCACCTTCTTGCCCAGCTACTACTACGATCAATTTGCCGTCAGCAAGGTGCAGGCCGGGCAGCTGACGATGCTGGCGGCTTTCATGGGTGCGGCAGTGCGGGTGCTGGGCGGCTGGATCTCGGACCGCTGGGGCGGTGTCAACACCCTCACGCTGGTGCTGGTGGTGGTGGCCGCAACCCTGGTGGGCGTGGGCCTGGCCAGCAACTCGCTGGCGCTGACCACCCTGCTGCTGATCGTCTGTTTTGCCGCGCTGGGCGCGGGCAACGGCGCGGTGTTCCAGCTGGTGCCGCTGCGCTGGCCGACCACCACCGCCGTGGCCGGCTCGATGATCGGCGAGATCGGTGCGCTGGGCGGTGGCCTGGTGCCCAACGCGATGGGCTTGTCCAAACAGTACCTGGGCACCTACCTCTGGGGTTTTGTCTTGTTTGCCGTGCTGGCGGTGGTGATGCTGGCGGTGATGCGCACGATGCAAATCCGCTGGACCCGCACCTGGGCTGAAAAAGGTGGCCGGGCACGGGCCCAGCCTGCAGCGGCCGAGGCGGCGCGCCTGGTGGGCGTGCGGCGCGTGGGCTGAGCCCACGCCAAGGCCCCGGACGGGGCCGTTGACGGCCTGCTAGAGCCGGAACACCGACACCGCCTTCACCAGCTGCTGGGCCTGGTCGCGCATGCTCTCGGTGGCGGCGGCACTTTCCTCCACCAATGCGGCGTTTTGCTGGGTGGCACGGTCCATCTGGCTGACCGAGGACCCGACCTGGGCCACGCCGGCGCTTTGCTCGACGCTGGCCGCACTGATCTCGGCCATGATGTCGGTCATGCGCTGCACGGCGGCCACCACCTCGGTCATGGTGGCGCCGGCCCGGTCGACCTGGGCCGTGCCCTGCTCCACCCGCTCGACACTGGCGTTGATCAGGCCCTTGATCTCGCGTGCTGCGTCGGCACTGCGACCGGCCAGGTTGCGTACCTCGGTGGCCACCACGGCGAAGCCGCGGCCCTGCTCGCCGGCACGCGCTGCCTCGACAGCGGCGTTGAGCGCCAGGATGTTGGTCTGGAAGGCAATGCCATCGATCACGCCGATGATCGCGCCGATCTTGCGCGAGCTGGTGTTGATGCCCTTCATGGTCTCGACCACCTCGCCCACCGACTGGCCACCGCGCTGCGCCACGCTGGCGACGCCCAATGCCAGTTGCTTGGCCTGCTGGGCGTTGTCGGCGTTCTGGCTGACGGTGGCGTTGAGCTGGTCCATCGCCGCGGCGGTGGCTTGCAGGCCGGAGGCCTGCTCCTCCGTGCGGCCGGACAGGTCCAGATTGCCCTGGGCGATCTGCACACTGGCAGTGGCCAGGCTGTCGGAGCTGCGCCGCACCTCGCCCACCACATCGGCCAGCCAGGTCTGCATCTGGGCCATCGCCGCGAGCAGGCTGGTGGTGTCACCGGCAGCCAGTTGTACCGGCTGCGACAGGTTGCCCGACGCGATGCGCTGCACCACCGCCCGGGCGTAGTCCGGCTCACCACCGAGCTGGCGCAGGATGCCGCGGGCAAACAAGCCCTCCAGCGTGGCCGCGACGACCAGCAAGAGCACCAGGCTGGCGAGCATCGCCCACTGGGTGTGGCGAAGGTGCTTGGCACGCTGGTCCAGCAGCGCAGACAAATTCTTCAGGGCCACCGCGTTGAACGCATAGACCCCGTTGATCGTGTCGGTGAGCGCCTGAAAGTAGACGTCGGGCGCCAGTTTCAGCTCGGTCGCCTGAATCAGGTCCTGGTCGATCATCGCCAGGGATTTGGCAATCTCGTCTTGCAGGCTCTGGGCCTTGTCGCCCAGGTTG
This sequence comes from Aquabacterium sp., assembly GCA_046597355.1. GTDB lineage: Bacteria > Pseudomonadota > Gammaproteobacteria > Burkholderiales > Burkholderiaceae_C > Pseudaquabacterium. The sequence goes on along the minus strand of JBKJKU010000342.1, from coordinate 8,843 downwards.
GCCTTGAACACCGCATTGGCCGCAGTGGCCTTGCCCAGGTTGCCGGTCATGTCGCCAAGCAGCTCCTGGGTCCGGTCCTTGACCGCTATCAGCGTGGCGCGGCTCTCGGGCGGCAGGCTGTTGTTGGCCAGAAATCCTGTGCCCTGGGCGCGCAGCTGGCCCAGCCGCTCAGCAAGGGCCGGTGCGTTGACAAAGGCGGCCTTGATCAGGGCGGAGCCGTCAGCCGTCGTGTCTTGGGACAGGCCGTGGTCATCCATGACGTTGTTGTTCAAGGCCAGCAGTTCGGCAACCAGCGCGGTGTGTCGCGCCGTACTTTCTGCCGGTTTGAGCTGGCGTTGCGCCACCGCCTGCTCCAGCGCAAGCCAGTGCTGTTTGCGCTCGGTCCACTGGCTGACGAGGTGTGGTGCGGCGCCGGCCAAGAGCCGCTCATCGAGCGCGGCGATGGCCTTTGTCAGGGCGTCGCGGGTTTCAGGCCGGCGGGCCTCCAGCTTGGCGTTGCCGGCCAGCATGCCGGCCGACAGCCCGCGGTGCTGCTGCGTCAGGCGCACCACGTCCTGCAACGCCAGCAGCGGCGCGATGCCGCTGTTTTCCAGCTCGGCGTTGGCGATGACGGGCGCGGTGCTTCGAAAATACAGGCCGGTGGGCAAGGCGGCCATCACCAGGGCCAACAGGCCGAGCAGGATGAACTTCTGGGCCAGGCGAAGCTGGCGCCTGGGTGAAACGACGGACAGCAGGGGAGTGGGGTCGGGCAACGTATTGGGGGACTGCATGGGGACTTTCTACTGCTGTGGGCATGGCGCCCGGTTTGACTGGCGGCCCCGCGACAGCACGACCCGGCCGACGCTGTTGCAGCCCCGTCGTGTCGTCAGGTTGTCGTGGCTCAGGGCCCCGCTACAGACGGCGGACAGGCCCGTCATTCGGGGCATATCGGCGGGCCGGCTGCCTGCTTGAGGCCGGCGTTCGCTTTTAGCATACTTAACCCGCCCGGGTGGCCCGACCCGGCGCGGTCAGCGCGGCAGAAACAGCAGCCAGACCAGCAGCAGACCGTTGAGCAGCAGGGACAAGCCCAGCGCCAGCTTCCAGCCCGCCGCCGGGTCGCGCCGCAACAGCGGCGTGGCCGCCGGCGCGCTGACCGGCCGCGCCGCGCCGCGCTCCAGCGCCAGCAGCAACTCCTCGGCGGTCTCGAAACGTTGTGCCGCCGCGCGTGCCACCGCCTTGCGCAGCAGGTGGTCCAGCCACATCGGCACATCGGGCCGCTGGCGCGACGGTGGCGCCGGGTCGCGCCGGTAGCGGCCAGACTGGTAAGGCTCGATCTCGCCGTAGGGCAGGTGCCCGGTCAGCCACTGGTACAGCGTGACGCCCAGCGCAAACAGGTCGCTGCCGGCGTCGGCAGGCTGGCCTTGCCACTGCTCGGGGTTCATGTAGCTGGGGGTACCGGCATGCAGTTCCCGCTGGGCTGCGCTTTCCCGTCCGCTCAGGGCCACGCCCAGGTCCAGGATGCGCCACTGGCCGTCGTCGCCCAGGTGCAGGTTGCCGGGCTTGATGTCGCGGTGCAGCACCCCGTGCTGGTGCAGCCGGCCCAGCGCCCGGGCCAGCGCGGTGGCGCCGGTCACCCACTCGGTCACCGTCGGGCGCTGGCTTTTGACCAGCAGTTGCTCCAGGGTCTTGCCGGGATGCCAGTCGAACAAGGTGTAGAGCGCGCTGGCCGCCGCCGGCCGCTCGTGCACCCGCACGAATCCGGGCTCGCCGCGCGCCGTGACTCGCTGGCCGAGCCAGGCCTCGTGGGCCAGCATGGCGCGCTCCTCCGGGTCGCTGGCGCGCGAGGGGTGCAGGGTCTTGAGCGCCAGCAGCCGCTTAGCGCCGGGCGCCCGCACTTGGTAGAGCCGGTGCAGGCCGGTATCGGCCACCAGGGCCGTGACGGTATGGCCGTCGATCAGATCACCCACCTTGAGCAGCGGCGGCGGCGCCAGGCGGCGGCCGTCGGCCAGTTCGTCCTGCAACTGGCGCGCGTCCACGCCAGTGATGCGCAGCACCAGGGCGGTGGCGTTGTCCCGGCTACCGGCCGCCAGTGCCGCGGCCACCAGCGCCTCGCTGGCCTGCTGGGCCGTGCCCTGGCGCGCCAGCGTGGCCCAATGCGACGGCTTGAGTGCGCCGTGCACGCCGTCGGTGGTGAGTACAAAACAGTCGCCCAGGCGCACATCCCCTTGTGAAAAATCCAGCCGCACCGCGTCGTCCAGGCCCATCGCGCGGGTCAGGCGGCTGCGCTGGTCGATGTGCTCGAAGGCGTGGTCGGTGCTGAGCAACATCAGCTCGTCGGCCGCGGCCACCGATTTGGCGGGGTCCGGTGCGGCGCCATCGGCCAGGCTGGCCGCGCCCGCCCGCAACAGCCAGGCCCGGCTGTCACCGACGTGGGCCAGGGTCCAGGTCTGGCCCTGCAGCGCCAGCGCGGTCAGGGTGGTCAGCGCCGCGCCGCCGCCGTGCCCTTGGCGGCGCCGGTTGTGGTCGGCCAGCCAGGCGTTTTGCGCGCCGATCAGCCGGTCCATCACCACCGTGGTCTCCCAGGTGTCGGGCGCGGCGAAAAAATCGCCCAGCAGGCCCATCACCGTGGTTTGCGCGGCCTCCAGGCCCTGGCCACCGGCAGATACACCGTCCGCCACGGCGGCGATCAGGCCGCGTGACGATTCGGCCTGCGGCGCACGCACTACGCCGCCAAAGTCCTCGTTCAAGGCCCGCGGGCCGCGCTGGCTGGTGTAACCGATGTCCACGGTGAAACTCATCACAACATTGTCACTGAGGCGGTTTTGGCACTCGTCGCGGGGGAGTGCTAATATTCTTGGAACCAAAGACCCCAAGGTCACTCAGACCCCACCATGAACCTGTCTTCACCCTCCGCTGCACTGTCCCTGCGTGACCCTTGGGCCCTGGTGCCCTCGCTCGGCAATCTGGATGCCTACATCTCGGCCGTGAACCGGCTGCCGATGTTGACGTCCGAGGAAGAGCAGCAATTTGCCCGCCGCCTGCGCGACGAAGCCGATGTGCAATCGGCCGGCCGCCTGGTGTTGTCGCACCTGCGCCTGGTGGTATCGGTATCGCGCCAGTACCTGGGCTACGGCCTGCCCCACGGTGATTTGATCCAGGAGGGCAACATCGGCCTGATGAAGGCCGTCAAGCGCTTCGACCCGGACCAGGGCGTGCGGCTGGTGAGCTACGCCCTGCACTGGATCAAGGCCGAGATCCATGAGTACATCCTGAAGAACTGGCGCATGGTCAAGCTGGCCACGACCAAGGCACAGCGCAAGCTGTTTTTCAACCTGCGCTCGATGAAGCAGGGCTTCAAGAGCGGCGCCAGCGATGCCGATGCGCACCGCAACACCTTGTCGTCGGCCGAGATCGCGCAGATGGCCACCAAGCTCAACGTCAAGCCTGCCGAGGTGATCGAGATGGAAACCCGGCTGTCCGGCGGCGATGTGGCACTCGACCCGCAGACCGACGACAACGAAGAAAGCTACGCCCCGATCGCCTACCTGGCCGATGACGCCAGCGAGCCGACCCGGGTTCTGGAAGCGCGCCGCCGCGACGCCCTGTCGGGCGACGGCTTGGTGATGGCGCTGGAGGTGCTGGACGCCCGCAGCCGGCGCATCGTCGAAGAGCGCTGGCTCAACGTCAACGACGACAACTCGGGCGGCATGACACTGCACGACTTGGCGGCCGAGTACGGCGTCAGCGCCGAGCGCATACGCCAGATCGAGGTGGCCGCGATGAAGAAGATGCGCAAGGCGCTGGAGCCGGCGGCCTGACGCTGCGCCGCTGGGCCAGGGCCATGAAAGAGCCACCTCGCGGTGGCTTTTTCACGCCCGCTCAAAGCCGGCCTTCAGGGCTTTTCGGCCAGCAGGATCTTCAGGTCATCGGTCAGCGCCTGGGCGCCACTGCCGTAGCGGGTGAACAGCCGCACCCGACCCTGGGCGTCAAACACGTACGAGCCGGCGGTGTGGTCCACGGTGTAGCTGGTGGCGGTCTTGCCCGGCACCTTGGCAAAAAACACCTTGAACTCCTTGGCGGTGGCCTGGACCTCCTCCGCGCTGCCACGCAGGCCGATCAGGTCGGGGCCGAAGTTGGCAACATAGGCCTTGAGCAGCGCGGCAGTGTCGCGCTCGGGGTCTACCGTGACAAAGAGGCCTTGCACCCGGGCGCCATCAGCACCCAGGCCGCGTTTGACCTCGGCCAGTTCGGCCATGGTGCTCGGGCAGACGTCGGGGCACTGGGTGTAGCCAAAGAACACCACCACGATCTTGCCCTTGAAATCAGTCAGCGTGCGGACCTGGCCATCAGCGTCGGTCAGCGCCAGCTTGCGGGCGTATTCGGCGCCGGTGATGTCCACGCCCTTGAACGTCGGCTTGGCAGCAGCGCCGGGCGCACGGGCGTCGCAGCCCGGCAGCGCGGTGGCCAGTACGGCGACCAACCCCGCCACGGCCAGGGCCAGGGCCGCTGATTGCAACCAATGCCGGCGAGGCCGGACCACGGGCAGACCCGGTTGCAGCGGTGGGGGCGTCAGCAGCGATGTCATCAGGGTCAGTACCAGGGCATGAGGTAGTGGTCGACCAGCAACGCGGCAAACAGCAGCGACAGGTGCCAGATCGAAAAACGGAAGGTCTTGCGGGCCAACTCATCGCTGTAGTTGCGCCACAGCGCCCAGCCGTAGCCAATGAAGCCGGCGCCCAGCAGCACCGCGCTGGCCAGGTAAACCCAGCCGCTCATGCCGATGACAAACGGCAGCAGCGTGCCGGCAAACAGCACCAGGGTGTAGAGCAGGACGTTCAGGCGGGTGAAATCTGAGCCGTGGGTGACCGGCAGCATCGGCAGGCCTGACCGGCGGTAGTCCTCGACCCGGTACAGCGCCAAGGCCCAGAAGTGCGGCGGCGTCCACAAGAAAATAATCAGGCACATCACCAGCGCCTCGGGGCCGACATCGCCGCGCATCGCCGCCCAACCCAGCACCGGCGGCATGGCGCCCGAGGCACCGCCGATGACGATGTTCTGCGGTGTCATCGGTTTGAGCACCACGGTGTAGACCACCGCGTAGCCGACAAAAGTGGCGAAGGTCAGCCACATCGTCAGCGGGTTGACCCACCAGTACAACAGCGCACTGCCCAGCCCGCACAACACGCCGGAAAACAGCAGCGCCTGGGTGCTGCTGAGATCGCCCTTGGCGGTGGGCCGCCAAGCGGTGCGCGCCATCTTGCTGTCGATCACCTGCTCGACCAGGCAGTTGAAGGCCGCTGCGGCACTGGCCACCAGCCAAATGCCCACGGTGGCGGGCAGTGCCAGCGACCAGCGCGGCCAGCCGGGCTCGGCCAGCAGCATGCCGATCACCGCGCAAAACACGATGAGTTGCACCACCCGCGGCTTGGTCAGCGCCATGTACTGGCGCCAGACTGGCGCCGCCGGGCGGGTTGGGGAGGTGATCGAGGCAGTCATGGGCGGAGGCGGGATTCTAGGCAGGGCGGGGGTCGCCTGCGGCCCGCGGGTGCGGTACGGTGGCCGCCGCGGGCACCGGCGCAGCCAGCGACATGGCAGCCACCCGGCCACCGGCCTGCAAACGAGCCCAGAGCGAGGTCAGCAGCGCCACCAGCACGGCAGCGCCGGCACTGTGGGCCAGGGCCGCTGCGATCGGCCAGCCGAGCACGACATTGGACAGCCCGCTGCCCGCCTGCCACAGCAACGCCGCCGCCAGCCACACACCATAGCGGCGCAATGCAGGGCCCGGTTGCCGCCACAGGCGCCAGGCCAGCCACACCAGCGCGCCCAGCGCCAGCACCGCAAACAGGCGGTGCGCCATGTGGATGGCCACCAGGGCATCGAAGTTCAAATAGCCGCCATGGCCGGCCCGGCCCAGCTCACGCAGCAAGGTGAATCCCTGGCTGGCGTCCATCGCCGGCCACCACTGGCCGTTGCAGGCCGGAAACCCGGTGCACGCCAGCACGGCGTAGTTGGTGCTGACCCAGCCACCCAACGCGATCTGCATCACCAGCACGGCCAGCACGGCTGCCACCGCACCAGGCCAGACCTGCGCGGGCTGCGCGCGACCGGTCGCACCTGCGCCGGGCCGGTCACCGGCCCCCGCCAGCGGCCGGTTGCGAAACGACTCATGCTGCAGCACCAGCAAGGCCAGCAACACCATCGCGCCCAGCAAATGCAGCGTGACGATGGCCGGGTACAGCTTGAGCGTGACGGTGTACTTGCCAAACAGCCCCTGGACCACCACCCAGGCCAGTGTGAACGTTGCCCACCAGGGGGAATGCGGCAGGCTGCGCCGGGCCCGCCAGCTGATGGCGGCAGCCGCTGCGATCAGCAGCCCGACCGTCATCGCCAGGTAGCGGTGGATCATTTCGATCCAGGCCTTGGCTACCGTGACCGGGCCACTCGGCAGCAGCGTTGCCGCGGCATGGATGTCAGCCTTGGCGCCCAGCGGGCTGGCCTCGCCATAACAACCGGGCCAGTCGGGGCAACCCAGACCCGAATCCGAGAGCCGCGTGAAGGCACCGAACACAATCAGGTCGAAGGTCAGGAACAACGTGATCGCCGTCAGCGCCGCCAGGCGGGCGGTCAGGCTGCTGCCGCGTTGGCGCAGCCACCACCAGCCCAGCGGCAACAGCGCGATGGCGCCGGCCATCAGCGCCAGCCGAAGCAGCGCGGGCAGGTCAATCTCGGGCGCGGAGGGCATGGGCCGGGCCTCAGGGTTTGCTGGCGGACGCCGAAACGGCCTGCGTCGCTGCCGGCAAGGCCTGCGGCATCGACGCGGTCGGTCCGACGATCAGGGCCTGGCGACCCGGCTTGTCCCAGCCTGCCGACCCGCGCAACAGGCGGTCGACGTCGCGTTTGAGTTTGGACGGGTCGGCGTCGGCCGGTGCCCGCATCATCCAGTCACCGACCGGGTCGACGATATACAGGTGGTCCTCCAGTGCCCGGCCGGGTGCGGCTTTCAACCACCCAGCCACCACCGACCGGGACAGGCGCAGGATGTTCATCGCCGGTGTTGCCAGCAACGCCGCCTGCAAGGCCGGCGACAACGGTGCGTCGTCGATGACCAGCCAGAGCTTGTCGATGCGGTCGCTCTCGCGGCCGGCCATCTCGCGCAACTGGCGCTGCACGTACAGGCGTTTTTCACAGGCAGCAGCGCAGGCGCCACCATCCACCACCACCAGCAGCCACTGTCCGGCCAGGCCGCGCAGCGCCTGGGGCTGGCCGGCCAGGGTGCGCGCAGCCACATCGGGCATCGGCACGGCGGGCTGGATCAGCGTGCCATAGGCGGTGCCGCCGCTGGGCCGGGCGATGAAATAGGTGTAGTAGCTGGCCAGCACCGGCGCAGCACATACCAACAACACCAACAGCATCTTGACGCGGCCGCTGGCACGCTGGGGCACGCCCTGAGCGCCGGGTTGCGGCAGCGAATGCACGGTGAAGCCCAGCGGTTCAGGTTGATTGGCCATGGCGGTGTTTGAGACGGGGACGGATGATCTGGAACCACAGTGCCAACCCGGTGATCAGCGCACACAGCGCAAACCACTGGAAGGCGTAGCCGTGGTGCTTGCCCACATCGACGGCAGGTGCCGGCCACTGCCGCAGCAGGCGGTCTGGGGGCGCGGCGGCAGGGGTGACAGCAGCGATGGTGGACGCCACGGCAGACTTGGCAGAAGCGGTATCGGTGGGCACGGATGGGGACATGTCGGTCTTGGCAGAGGCGTCAGCGCTGTCGGACGGCAAATCCGCCGTGGGCGCCAAGGTCAGGGCCAACACGGCGTCCTGCGTCTGCTGCAGGGACACCGGCCGCAAGCCCAGACCGATTTCATTCGCAAATGCCAAGAGATCTAGATTTTGCCGGATCGGCCCCGACTCCGCCCCGCCCAGATCGAACAGCTTGGATGGCGGCGGGGCAATACGGCCTGTCACCAGCACCTCGCCGGCCGGCGTGGCCAGGGCGGGAAGCCGGCTGCGGTCGGTGAAATCACGCGGCGTCCAGCCGCGCTGCACCAGCACGGCGTCTCCACGGGCCAACAGCAAGGGCGTCACCACATAAAAACCGGGGCGTGCCGCCATCTGGCGGTTGTCCAGGTAGACCGTGCGCTCGGCCAGCCAGCGTCCCCGCAGCGTGATGCGGCGGTAGTGCTGGTCGGCGGCTGCCGCCGGCGTGCGTGCCAGGTCAGCCTGCGCCAGCGGCGGCAAACCGGCGCGCGCCGCGATGCGGTCTTGCAGCGCAATCTTTTGATGGGCGCGGTCGAGTTGCCAAAAGCCCATCCTGGCTGTGCCTGCAGCCGCCAGCAGCGCTGCCGCCAAGACCACCGTGCGCCGCGCCGCACCCGCCGCAAACCGCCCCGTGCTCAACATGGCCAAACCCGGCGCGGATAATCGCCGGCCATGAAAACCATGATCGTGATTGCCCTGGTGTTGGTGCTGGCCTCGCTGGGCGGCGCTGGCCTCTTCATGTTGCGCAGGGGCGGTGGCGATGCGGCCGGGCGCGACAAACGCATGGCCCGCGCGCTGGCGCTGCGGGTGGGGCTGTCGATCACGCTGTTCCTGTTCATCTTGCTGAGCTGGTCGATGGGCTGGATCCAGCCCACCGGCCTGCCGACGGGCCGCTGAGGTCACCACGCGCCCAGAAAAAACGCCGCTCGCGGCGGCGTTTTTGAAATGTCGCCAGCCTGGTCAGAGCCAATAGACCAGGAAGTACAGGCCCAGCCACACCACGTCCACGAAGTGCCAGTACCAGGCCGCGCCTTCGAAGCCGAAATGCCTGTCGGCGGTGAAGTGACCTTTTTGCAGCCGCAGCGTGATGAACAGCAGCATCA
>JBKJKU010000359.1:0-5493 GCA_046597355.1 Aquabacterium sp. | reverse complement strand
GCCGATCTGGACGTCAAGCAAGTCAGCTTCACCAAGCTGTCTGACAACGCCTACGCCTACACCGCCGAGGGCGACCCGAACACCGGCATCATCATTGGCGACGACGCGGTGCTGGTGCTGGACACGCAAGCCACCCCGGTGATGGCGCAAGACGTGATTCGCCGCATCCGCACGGTCACCGACCTGCCGATCAAGTACGTGCTGATGACGCACTACCACGCGGTGCGGGTACTGGGCGCGTCGGCCTACAAGGCCGAGGGCTGCCAGCACATCATCGCCAGCCAGGACACGCGCGACCTGATCAGTGAGCGCGGCGAGCAGGACAAGGCCAGCGAGATCGGCCGCTTCCCGCGGCTGTTCCAAAACGTTGAAAGCGTTCCGCCCGGCCTGACCTGGCCGACGATCACCTTCACCGGCAAGATGACGCTCTGGCTGGGCAGCCTGGAAGTGCAGCTGCTGCAATTGGGCCGCGGCCACACCAAGGGCGACACCGTGGCCTGGTTGCCGCAGCAAAAGATCCTGTTCTCGGGCGATCTGGTGGAGTTTGACGCCACGCCCTACGCCGGTGACGCCTACTTCAAGGACTGGCCGCAGACGCTGGACAACATCGCCGCGCTGCAGCCTGCGCAACTGGTGCCCGGCCGCGGCGCCGCGCTGACCACGCCCGCGCTGGTGGCCGCCGGCCTGCAAGGCACCCGTGATTTCATCGCCGACGTCTACAACAGCGTGAAGGACGGCGTGGCCGCCGGCAAGGATTTGAACGCGGTCTACAAGGACACGATGGCCCGGCTGTCGCCCAAATACGGCAGCTGGGTGATCTTCCAGCACTGCATGCCGTTCGATGTGACGCGCTGCTTCGATGAGGTGACCGGTTACGCCGACCCGCGCATCTGGACCGCCGAGCGTGATGTGCAGATGTGGAAGACGCTTGAAGCCTGACCGCGGCCTTGTTGTCCACACAGCCCGCCCCGCCAGCCCTGCCCGATCAAATCCCACCCGTCAGGAGACCGCCATGAGCATCCAGCGCATCCACCATGTGGCCTACCGCTGCCACGACGCCAAGAAAACCGTTGAGTGGTACCGCGACCACCTGGGCATGGACTTTGTGCTCGCCATTGCCGAAGACCACGTGCCCTCGACCCACGCGCCCGACCCGTACATGCATGTGTTTCTGGACGCCGGCGGCGGCAATGTGCTGGCTTTTTTTGAGCTGCCCAACTCGCCCACGATGGGGCGCGATCCCAACACCCCCGAGTGGACCCAGCACATCGCCTTCAAGGTGGGCAGCCTGGATGAGCTGATGGCCGCCAAGGCCAAGCTCGAAGCCGCCGGCATTGCGGTGATCGGCCCCACCAACCACACGATTTTCAAGTCGATCTACTTCTTCGACCCCAACGGCCACCGGCTGGAGCTGGCCGTCGACATCGGCACGCCCGAGATGGCCCAGCAGCTCGACAGCGTCAAGTGGGCCATGCTCAATGAATGGGCCACCACCAAACGTGCGCCCAAACACGCAGCCTGGATGCACGCCCCGGCGCCTAGCAGCGGCACCGCCTGATCCCTGCCTGGCCGCCCCACCTGACGCAGCGCCGTCCGCCATGCTCAGCACCTACACCTACCCGCGTTACGCCTACCGCCGGCCGGTTGAGCTGGACGCGCCCGACACGCCGCACCCCCACCCGGTGGTGGTGATCGGCGCCGGTCCGGTTGGCCTGGCCGCGGCCATCGACCTGGCCCAGCACGGCCTGCCGGTGCTGCTGCTGGACGATGACAACACCGTCAGCGTCGGCTCGCGCGGCCTGTGTTATGCCAAGCGCACGCTGGAGATCCTGGACCGGCTGGGCTGCGGCCAGCCGGTGGTGGACAAGGGCGTGACCTGGAACATCGGCCGCACTTTTTTTGGCGAGTCCGAGGTCTTCCACTTCAACCTGCAGCCCGAGCCCGACCACTGCCGCCCCGGCATGGTCAACCTGCAGCAGTACTACCTGGAGCAGTACCTGGTGGAGCGCGCGATGGCGCTGCCCACGCTGGACCTGCGCTGGCAGCACAAGGTGGTGTCGGTCACGCCACTGGCGGCGGGCCAGCCAACCGGTGCCGGCCTGCCTGGTGACCCAAGCCCTGGCGCGCTGATCGAGATCGACACCGCCGACGGCCGCTACACCCTGCGCGCCGACTGGCTGGTGGTGGCCGACGGCGCCCGCAGCCCGGTGCGGCGCCAACTGGGGCTGGACACACAGGGCCAGGTGTTTCAGGACCGCTTCTTGATTGCCGACGTGGTGATGAAAACGCCGATGTTTGCCGACGGCGCTGCCGAGCGCTGGTTCTGGTTCGACCCGCCGTTTCACCGCAACCAAAGCGTGCTGCTGCACCGCGAGGCCGACAACGTCTGGCGCATCGACTTCCAGCTCGGCTGGGACGCCGATCCGGACGAGGAGAAAAAGCCCGAGCGGGTGATCCCGCGCATCCGGGCGATGCTGGGGCCGGACCGCGACTTTGCGCTGGAGTGGGTCAGCGTCTACACCTTCCAGTGCCGGCGCATGCAGCAGTTTCGCCATGGCCGCGTCCTGTTTGCCGGCGATGCGGCGCACCAGGTGTCGCCGTTTGGTGCGCGCGGCGCCAATTCGGGCCTGCAAGACGCCGACAACCTGGCCTGGAAGCTCAAGCTGGTGCTGGACGGCCTGGCGCCCGACAGCCTGATGGACAGCTACAGCCACGAGCGGGTGGCCGCTGCCGACGAGAACCTGCTCAATTCCACCCGGTCGACCGACTTCATCACGCCCAAGAGAGCGGTGTCGCACGGGTTCCGCAATGCGGTGCTGACACTGGCCGGCCAGCACGCTTTTGCGCGCACGCTGGTCAACTCGGGCCGCTTGTCGGTGCCGACGCACCTGACGGCGTCCACCCTCAACACGCCCGACGCCGCCGACTTCAGCAGCATGATGCAGCCCGGCGCGCCGGTGGCCGACGCGCCGGTGCGCCAGCGCGTGGCTGCGGCGGGTGGCGCGACCGACGGTTGGACCGACGGCTGGCTGCTCCGCCACACCGGCGGGCGCTTTGTGCTGCTGCTGTTTGCAGACAGCCCGGACGCAGTGGACGCCGCCAGCCTGCAGGCGCTGCAGTCACTGGCCCGCGGCCGCATCCCGGTGCACACGGTGTTGATCAGCGCGCAGGCCGGCACCGCGCAAACTGGCACCGGGCAAACCGGCATCACCCGGGCGGGCACCGGGCAAACCGGCACCGCGCAAACCGGCACACCGCAACCCGGCATCCCGCAACCTGGCGTCGTGCCGGCTGGCTGCACGCTGCTGGTCGACCACCAGGGCGCCGCTGCCCGCCGCTTTGACGGCCGGCCCGGCACCGCCTACCTGATTCGGCCCGACCAGCATGTGGCCGCACGTTGGCGCGGGCTGGACGCAGCGGCCGTTGCCGCAGCCCTGGCGCGCGCCACCGGCCAGGCCGGTTTGGACGCCGCCGTGGCCTGCGCCGATGCGGTTGACCTGGCTGCGCCCGCTGCGCCCACCCTCAACCTGCCCGTGCCCGCTTGATCTGCTTGATCTGCCAGCCGCCGCCACCCACCCACCGCCGCGATGACCCAGCACCTGCAAACCCAGCCCAACTTCGGCATCCCCGGCCAGCGCTACCTCAACGGCTACAGCCCGGGTGATGATTTCTACGAGGCGCTGATCGACAGCCACCGGGGCCTGGACGACGCCCAGAGCCAGGCGGTCAATGCCCGGCTGATCCTGCTGCTGGCCAACCACATCGGTGACCTGCGGGTGCTGCGTGAGGCGCTGGCTGCGGCCCGCCAGGCTGCGGCGCCCACCCCTGCCGCGGCCCTCACCCCTGCCGCGGCCCCCGCCACCGATGCGGCGGCCACCGCAGCCCCCATCCCCGCCCAGACCCCGCCATGACCGCACCGCTGACCGCAACGCTGATTGACGCCACCCACGCGCCCACCCTGACCAGCTGGGTGGCGTCGGCCAACCTGCCGGGCTGCGAGTTTCCGGTTCAAAACCTGCCCTACGGCCGCTTTCGGCGAGCCGGTCAGGCGGGCCGTGACCAGCCCTGGCGCATCGGCGTAGCCATCGGCGACCAGATCCTGGACCTGGCCGCAGCATCCCCCCACGCCGGTCACTGGCCCGACACCAGCGCCGCGGTGCAAGCCGCCCTCACCGCGCTGGCCGCTGGCGACCTGGCCGCCGTGATGGCCGCGCCCAAGGCCCACCGCGTGGCGCTGCGCCAGGCGCTGTCGGCCGCGCTGCGCAGCGGCAGCCCGCAGCAAGCCGCGCTCACCGCTTGCCTGCTGCCCCAGGCCGACGCCGACATGGCCCTGCCCTGCACCATCGGCGACTACACCGACTTCTACACCGGCATCCACCACGCTACGGCGGTGGGCAAGCTGTTCCGCCCCGACAACCCGCTGCTGCCCAACTACAAATGGGTGCCCATCGGTTACCACGGACGTGCCTCGTCGATTCTGGCCAGCGGCGCCTCATTCCGTCGGCCCAACGGGCAACTCAAGGCGCCGGATGCCGACACACCTCGACTCGCGCCTTGCGCGCGGCTCGATTACGAACTCGAACTGGGCATGATCGTCGGGCGCGGCAATACGTCCGGCGAACCCATACGTATCGCACAGGCCGAAGACCATGTGTTCGGCCTGGCGCTTTTCAACGACTGGAGCGCACGCGACATCCAGGGCTGGGAATACCAGCCACTGGGCCCGTTCCTGTCGAAGAACTTTGCCAGCACCTTGTCGCCGTGGATCGTCACCCTGGAGGCGTTGGCGCCATACCGTGCGCCATTCACGCGACCCACGGACGATCCGCAGCCCTTGCCCTACCTGGATTCGCCGGACAACCGCGCGCATGGCGCATTCGATATCGAACTGGAAGTCTGGTTGCAGACCGACCAGATGCGTAAAAGCGGTTTTGTCGGCGAGCGCCTGTCGTGTTCGAACTACAAGGATGCTTACTGGACCGTGGCGCAACTGGTGGCGCACCACACCGTCAACGGCTGCAATCTGGCCACTGGCGATCTGTTCGGCTCGGGTACCTTGTCCGGGCCCTTGCCGGAGCAGGGCGGCTCGATGATGGAACTGAGCCAGGGCGGCCGGAGCGCCATCACGTTTGCCAATGGCGAGTCGCGCACCTGGTTGCAGGACGGCGACAGCATCATCCTGCGTGCCTATTGCCAGCGCGAGGGTTTTCGGCGCATCGGCTTCGGCGAATGCCGCGCAACCGTCATGCCGGCGCCCGCGCTGATCTGACGGGAGCGACACCATGCGCGACAAGGCCAGAGCCACCGACAAACATGGCGTGGCAGCAGGCGCCACGCCCGAGCGTGCCGACTGGACCATCGACCAGGGATGGGAGCGTTACACGGCGCAGGAACACGCGGTCTGGAAAACGCTGTTCGAGCGCCAGTCCAAACTGCTACCCGGGCGTGCCTGCGATGCATTCGTCGCCGGCATGCGCCAGCTGCCGATCGGGC
>JBKJKU010000347.1:0-8140 GCA_046597355.1 Aquabacterium sp. | reverse complement strand
TGATCGAGGCCGACGAGGCCGAGCCCGGCTGAACCGCCGCCGGCCGTCCAACCCCCGGCAAACGCCAGGTCGTCTTCAGTGGCCGCGGAATTGACTGCGCCCGGGGGCCTAATTTCGCAGTGCGCGGCGCATTGCGAACCGCATTGGCGACGCGCAGAATCTGCGGGCCCAGCGGACCGGCGCGCCCCCGCGCACAGCGTTCGCCAATCACCCAGGAGAACGTCATGCGCATCACTTTAGTGGCTGCTGCGGCCGCCTTGACCACCGTCACCGCCTGGCCCGCCTGGGGCCACGAGGTCGAGCAAGCCTCGGGGCAGCTGGGCAAGGTGAACTTTGCCAACTCCTGCGACGCCAAGGTGCAGCACGAACTTCAACGTGGCTTTGCCATGCTGCACTCGTTTTGGTACACAGCGGGCGACAAGACCTTCCGCCACGTGCTGGCCGACGACCCTGGCTGCGCCATCGCCCACTTCGGCATCGCCGCACTGCTGATGAACAACCCACTGGCCGGCCAAGGGGCATCACCCAAGGCCGCCGAGGCGGCGCTGGCCAGCCTGGACCAGGGGCGCAGCACCGGCGCCAAGACCCAGCGTGAGCGCGATTACCTCGACGCGGTGGCCGCCTACTACGCCGACTTCGCCAACCGCCCTGAACGTGCGCGCCAGGTGTCGCGCGCGCAGGCCTTTGTTGCCCTGGCCGCCAAGTACCCCGACGACGACGAGGCCCAGATCTTTGCAGCGCTCTACACCGCGGGCACGCAGTCGCAGGCCGACCCGACCTACGCCGCCTACCTCAAGGCCGCTGCGGTGCTGGAGCGTGAGTTCGTCAAATACCCCGACCACCCGGGCGTGGCGCACTACCTGATCCACAGCTACGACGCCGCCCCGATCGCCCAGCAAGGCCTGACAGCAGCACGCAAGTACGCCCTCATCGCACCCGATGCGCCGCATGCGCTGCACATGCCGTCACACATCTTCACCCGGGTGGGCGCCTGGCAGGATTCGGTGGCGCTGAACCGCCGCTCGGCCGATGCCGCCAAGCAAGACAACAGCCTGGTCGATGCGTACCACGCCGCCGACTACATGGTCTACGCCCAACTGCAGATGGGCCGCGACCAGGACGCCCGCCGCGTGCTGGACGAGTTCAAGAGCGCCAGCGGCATTGGCCTGCCGCAGTTTGCCGGGCCCTATGCCGCAGTAGCCATGCCGGCGCGCCTGGCGCTGGAGCGCGGTGACTGGGCCACGGCGTCGCAACTGCCCCAGCAGGGCTCGGCCTTTCCGCAGTGCGAGGCCATCACCAGCTTTGCGCGCGCCTTGGGCGCCGCGCGCCGGGGCGACGCGGCCACCGCGGAGGACAGCGCGCGGCAACTCGAGGCGCAGCACAAGGCGCTGCTGGACGCCAAGAACAGCTACTGGGCCAAGGAAGTCGAGGTTCAGCGCATGGCGGTGGCGGCCTGGTTGGCCCAGAGCCGGGGGCAGAACGACGACGCGTTGCGCCTGATGCGCGCCGCTGCCGACATGGAAGACCGCAACGAAAAGCACATCGTGACGCCCGGCCGCGTGCTGCCCGCGCGCGAGTTGCTGGGCGACATGCTGATGGTGCTCAAGCAGCCCGCCGAGGCGCTGGTGGCGTATGAACAGTCGCAGCTGCGTGAACCCAACCGGCTGCGTGGCTATGCCGGCGCGGCCGCCGCTGCCGACGCCGCCGGCGACCGCGCCAAGCTGCGGGCGCACAGTGCCAAGCTGGTGGCGTTGACGCGCGACGCCGACACCGCACTGCCCGAGGTGGCGCGCGCCAACGCCGTGCTGGCCAGCCGCTGATGGGTCTGCCGCGCCGCCATTGGCTCCTGGCCACGGCGGGCGCCACGGCGCTTGGCCTGGGCGCTGGCCCGGCATGGGCCGCGCCGTCGGCCGATGGTGACGACGAGGCTTTGCTGGCCGACGCCGACTACCGGGCTGGCCTGGCCGCGCTCAAAGCCGGCAACCCGGCTGCGGCGCTTGCGCGATTCCAGTCGGCGCTCAAGCGCTTTCCTGAATCGGCCAACCTGCACAACGAGCTGGGCTATGCCCACCGCAAACTGCGCCTGTTCGACCAGGCCTTCCTGCACTACCGGCAGGCGCTGGCGCTGGACCCCAACCACCGTGCGGCGCACGAATACATCGGCGAGGCCTACCTGGAGGTGGGCGACCCCGACAACGCCCAGCGTCACCTGGCCGTCTTGCAGTCGATTTGCCTGTTGCCCTGCGACGAATCCAAAGACCTGGCCACGGCCATCGCCGCCTACCACGCCCGCAGCCGCGCGCCGCGCTGAGCCCACAGCCGGGCCGTGACGCCGGCGGTTCTCAAGCCCAAACCCGCCCGGTACCGGCGATGCTGCACCGTGCATGTAGCGGCATGCCGCGTGACAGAACGCATGAAGCCGGGCGCCATCGCAGGCCAGCGCATCGCGCTCGGCGCGCTTGTGCTCAAGCTCGGCGTCCGGCTGCCGAAACGCTCGAGATCAGGCGTTTGCGATCAGGCGTTCGGCGCCCGAGGGTCAATTCTGGTGCGCCAGGCCTGCTGATCCACTGTCCGAATGGCATTGCCCATGGCCTTGTCCTTTCGAGATTCCGTCGTTCTGTCGTACCCACACCGTCAGCGTTGCCCATGAACTCCATGACCGCACCGGCCCGCTTCGCCCACGCGCTTCGCAGCACATAGTTCAGCCTGGTCATTGCGCTGGCCCTGCCAACGCCCGCCCGCGCCGACACGGTCCGTCTCGTTGGCACCGGCGCTGCGTTGGGCACGATGGCCTTGTTGGCGCAGGCCTATAAAAAGGTCGATCCGACGCTCCAACTGGAGATCGTGGCCAACCTGGGCAGCAATGGCGGCATCAAGGCGCTGACCTCGGGCGCGACCCAGATGGCCGTGGTCAGCCGCGCCTTGAAAGCCGAGGAGCTGGCTGCAGGCTTGCTCGCCGTCGAGTACGGGCGAACGGCCTTTGTGCTGGCCACCGCCAAGGACTCCGTGCAAGGGTTGACGCTGGCCCAGATCAGCGACCTGTATGCCGGCAGGCAAACCAAATGGGGCGACGGCCAGCCGGTGCGGCTGGTACTTAGACCGCCGAGCGATGGCGACACGGCCCTGCTGGCATCCTTGTCGCCTGACGTCAAAGAGGCCCTCGCAGCGGCGATGGCGCGTGAGGGCATGACGACCGCGATGACCGACCAGGACAGCGCCGACGCCATCGAGCGGCTGCCCGGCGGGATCGGCACCTCATCGCTTGCCCTGTTGATGGCCGAGCGCCGCCGCGCCAGGGCGCTGCCGATCGACGGCATCGCGCCCACGGTGGCCAACGTCGCCAGCGGGCGCTACCCCTACGCGAAGCCGCTGTACCTGGTGTTCAAGGACGGCGCGCCAGCCAGCGCGACGCAGTTCATCGCCTTCGTCGGCTCCCAGGCCGGCAGACGGATCCTGACCGAATCCGGTACCGACGTATCGACGGCGCGCACCGCGCCCCAGGCGGCCACCAAGACGCATGCAGTTCGCTGAGCTTCCCGCGCCAAAGCCGGTCCGCTCCTCGATGGACCGGCTGCTGACGCTGTTCGCCGCGCTGGTCGCCGGCTGCGTGCTGCTGCTGCTGCCGGGCATCGCGGCCTTCACGGGCTACCAGTCAACGTCCAGCATCCTGGACACCGAGGCTGAAATCAATGCCCGCCTGGTGTCGCAGGTGGTCAACGTCAACCCCGAGCTCTGGAAGGCTGAGACGCTGCGCCTGGAAGAACTGCTGCGGCGGCGGCCGGGTGACAAGACGCCGGAAAGCCGCGCGGTGCTGGACCTGCAGCATCGCGTCATCTCCGAAGCGAAGGACGAACTGGCCGGCCCGCTGATTGAAAAGCGCGACCGATTCATGACTCCGGCGAGGTCGTCGGAACGATTCGGATCCAACGCTCACTGCAGCCGTTGCTCGCAGAAGTGGCCTGCTTTGCACTGGCGGGCAGCCTGCTTGCCGGGGCCATCTTCGCGGCGCTGAAACTGTTGCCGCTCAAAGCGCTGCGCCGCGCGCAAGACCAACTGCTGCACGAAGCCACGCACGATAGCTTGACCGGCCTGCCCAACCGGGTGCTGTTTCGCGACCGGCTGGCGCAGGCGATGGCGCGGGCCAAACAAAGCCGGCGGCCAATGGCACTGATGTTCATGGACCTCGACAACTTCAAGGACATCAACGACAGCCTCGGGCACGAAATCGGTGACCTGGTGCTGCGCCATGTGGCCAAGGTGTTGGCCAACAGCCTGTCCGCCGGCGCGGGCCCGGCACGCCGCAGCCACGACGGCAGCTTCACCATCGCGCGGTTGGGCGGCGATGAATTCACGGCCATCATCGAGAGCGCAGGCAGCACCGAAGACACGGCCGTGCTGGCCCACCGCATCCTTGCCATGCTGCATGAGCCGGTGCGCATCGCGGGCAGCCTGCTCACGCTGTCGGTTAGCATCGGCATTGCGATGTATCCCCAGGGCAATACCGACATCGACACGCTGTTGCGCCAGGCCGACATGGCGATGTACCACGCCAAAGACCTGGGCCGCAACACGCATCATTTCTTCAACGACGCGCTGAACCATTCGATCCAGCACCGGATCGCGCTGGACCACAGCTTGCAGGGCGCACTGGAACGCGGGGAGTTCGTGCTGCACTACCAGCCCAAGGCCAACCTTGCCAGCGGCGCAGTCACGGGCGTCGAAGCCTTGATCCGCTGGCAGCGACCGGGCGAGGGGCTGGTGCCGCCCGACAAGTTCATCCGCGCGCTAGAAGACAGCCGCCTGATCGTGCCGGTGGGCGCGTGGGTGATGGCCACCGCCTGCGCGCAACTCGCCGCCTGGGACCGCATGCAGTGGCCTGAAATGTCGATGGCGGTCAACCTGTCGGCGCGCCAGTTTCGTGAACCGGACCTGGCGCAGCAGATTGCGCAAATGCTGCGCACCCAAGGCATTGCACCCCATCGGCTGGAACTCGAACTGACCGAGAGCCTCTTGATGGAGGACAACGAGCTCAGCCGGGAAACCCTGATCGGCTTTGCCCGGATCGGCGTTCGCGTGGCCATCGATGACTTCGGGACCGGGCACTCGTCGCTGGCCTACCTCAAGCGCTTCAAGGTCGATACGCTGAAGATCGATCAGTCGTTTGTGCGCGACGTGCCGCACGACATGGACAACTGCGCGATCGCCACGGCGGTGGCGGCGCTGGCCCACAGCATGAAGCTGAAGGTGGTGTGCGAAGGGGTCGAGAACATGGACCAGCTGGCCTTCATCCGCAGCCTCGGTTGCGACGCCATTCAGGGCTTCCTGCTGGCGCGCCCGATGCCTGCCGATGTGCTGACGGCCTGGATGCAGCGCTACCAGGCTGGCGACGAACGCCTCACTGCCTGGCGCAAGCTGACCCCATCAGCCGCGGATTCAACCCGTGCGCGGCATCTGCGCCCCGTGCCCAGCCTGGCTGCCGCACGCGCCGACGTGGCGTGAAGCGCGCACGGGCATGCCGCGGGCTTTGCCGTTTGCGGTTCGGCCAGCAGTCATAGGCCGCCCCCACCGCTGGCCGGCATGCATCCCGATCTGCTCAGCCCGGCCAGCCAAACGCCGCCAGCCCCTTGAGAAACAGCGCTGCGGCGGGCGTGCGCTCGCGCCCACGCACATCGAATGCCTGCACGTCGCGGGCAACGGCGGGCTCGATCAAGGCCCGTGAGAGCAAGCCGCCCACGGTCACCGAATACTCCGGCATGAAGGCAAAGCCAAGGCCGGACAGCACCATCGTCTGCACCCAGTCCTCGCGTTCGCTGCGGAACTTGGCGTAAAGCAAGACCTTGCGCTCACCCAGCACCTTCATCACCATCTCGCGCATTTCGCAGGCCAGCCGATCGACATAGTCCTCGCCGTCCAGGTCGGCCAGCCGCACCGCGTCGAGCTGCGCAAAGCGGTGCCCGGGCGCAAAGATCACGACATAGCGTTCGTTGTAGAGCTTCTCGGCGCGGAATTGGTCGCCGAAACCGCCGGCCGCATTGGCCACAGCGACATCCAGGTCGGCGCTTTCCAGCCGCTTGGACAGCGTTGCGACCGAACCTTCCGAGACCGCCAGCTCGACGCCGGGATGCTGGTCGCGGAAACCCCCGAGAAATCGCCCGATGCGTGCCGGACCGATCGTCGGCAAGATACCCACACGCAGCGGCGCCTGCCTGAGCAGCTTGTAGTTTTGCGCCACGAGCAGCGCGCTGTCCTGCTCACCGGCAAGCCGCTGCAGGTGCGGGCACACCATCTGACCCAGCTCCGACAGCACCAGACGGCGGCCCTCGCGGTGAAAGACGGCGCCGCCGAGTTCACTCTCAAGCCCCTTCATCGCCATCGTCAACGCAGGCTGGCTGACACCGCACCGATCAGCCGCGCGAGAAAAGCTGCCTTGCTCGCAAATCTCCAGGAAATAACGGATCTGGCGCAGTTCCATCGTGATCTCCCGGCATGGGCCTTGGCAGAAATCCAGTCTAAGGCTTATGCACTGATAACCCAAACCGGCTACCGCCGCCACGGACGACCGCGTACGCTGTGCATCACCCCGTCAACTCTCCAAGGAGACCGTCATGAGCGTCTATATGGTCGAGCGATCCCTCAAAGGCATCGCAATGAGCGATCTGGCTGCGGCGCAGCAAGCAGCCATCGCCACGTCACAACGGTTCAGCGCCGAGGGCACGCCGGTGCGCTACATCCGGTCCACCTTCGTGCCCGAAAGCGGCGCCTGCATGTGCCTGTTCGAGGCCAGCGAGGCCGACGCCGTCAAGCGCGTCAATGAGGCGGCAAAGATCCCGTTCGACCGCGTCACCGAGGCCCTGGACCTGACGCCTTGAGCCATACCCGTGCGGTGACCCGCCGCGCCGCCCGTCAGCGAAGCGGGGCCTGCACCACCCGGTCCCGACCCGCTTGCTTGGCGCGGTAGAGCGCTGCATCGGCGCGCGCCACCAGCGCCGCGGCGGCGTCGCCATCACGCCAGGCGGCCACGCCCGCCGACACCGTGATGGTGCAGGCGTCCCGGTCACTGGTGCGCTGTTTCACCCGCATGCCTTTGGCCCGTTGCCGCACCGTCTCGGCCAACTCAACCGCTCTGGGCAGGCTGCAGCCCGGCAACAGCAGTGCAAACTCTTCGCCGCCATACCGGCCCACCGCCGCGTCGGGGTCGGTCGCGGTCAGGCGCAAGACTTCGCCCAGCCCGGCCAGCACCCGGTCGCCGATGACGTGCCCGTAGCCATCATTGACCTTCTTGAAGTAATCGATGTCGATCATGACCAGACAGGCCGGCTTGCCAGATTCGCGCGCCATGTTCAGCAACGACAGCAGCTTCTGGTCAAAACCGTTGCGGTTCAACACATGGGTCAGCGGGCAAAGGATGGCCTCCAGGCGTGAACGCTGAAGATCGTCGCGCAGCCGCTCGATCTCGTGCTGGCTGCGCGACAGCTGCGCTTGCAGGGCCTGCATCGAGCTTTGCATCTGCGCCGTATCGGCCAGCGCATCGCCGACCTGCATGCCCGATATGCGTCCGTTGGGCGTGCCCAGCGAGCGCGTCAGCGTCACCAGTTTTTCGCTGAAAGCGCTGGCCGACTCGCCAGTCCGGCTGACCGACTCGGCCAGGCCCTGCATCACGCGGCGCACACCGCCACTGACCTGCTCGACGGCGCACGCCTCGCTGTCGGCAATGTGCTCCCGGTACAGGCGCTGCACCGTCGTGTCAGCGAGACCGGTCTTGCTTTGCAGGCACTGCTCGATGGCCTGGCTGAGCTGCAGGTTGATGCCTGCCGCATGCTCGTACCACACCGCAAACGTGGTCGGGTTGAACGCCGCATCGTGCTGGCCCATCCAGGCCAGGGCCATGCGCAGCAACTCTGCGCTGCGCGGCTTTGATTCCTGGTACCTGCCCGCGAATGCCGTCTGGGTAGGCGGTGTCGCTTGGCCTTGGATTGCGTACATAGGCGTGTCAATGTTCATGGTGTGTGGCGGGGGTCAGCGCGGCGCCGCTTGTGTGCAGGTGCAGGGCAAAAGTCCGGTGGCGCGGTGGCTCAATGCACAAGCGCCGCCTTGCCCGACAATGCCGGGTGCATGACCGGCGAAGTATCGGTCAATGTGC
>JBKJKU010000177.1:0-4301 GCA_046597355.1 Aquabacterium sp. | reverse complement strand
GAGGCGCCAGTGGCGCCTTGGCCGTACCCGGCATATTGCACGATCAGCCGGAAGATCAATTCACCCTCGCGGCCCGCGTCGCAGGCGTTGATCAAGTCGCCCACGTCTTTCCTCTTGACCAGCTTGACCAGCGCGTTCAGCCGGCTCTTGGCCTTGTCGATGGGCGCCAAGTCAAAGTGCGGCGGCACCACCGGCAGGTTGGCAAAACTCCACTTGCCGCGCTTGACGTCGTATTCCTCCGGTGCGGTGATCTCCACCAGGTGGCCCACCGCCGAGCTGACCACGTAGCGGTCGTTCTCGAAGTGGTCTTCGTGTTTGTCGAACTTGCCGGCCGTGGTGGTCAGCGCGCGCACGATGTCCTGCGCCACGCTGGGCTTCTCGGCAATGATGAGGGTCTTGCTCATGGGTCTGATGGAATCCTTTGAATGGGCGCATTGTGGGTGGTGGCCGGGGTGACCCTGGCCATGCCTACAATCCGCCGCTTGCCGCGCGCGCCTGCACAGGTGTGCAGGCGCGCGCCCACATGGTTTCACTTTAACGAATGAAAGCCGCCGTGCAAGCGACCGTCAAGAAGTCCGCCCAAAAGTCCGCCGTGCCGGCCCAGCCTGTGAAGGCTGCCCAGCCGGTCAAACCTGTCAAGCCAGCGGCCAGGACGCCCGCCGCCCACGCTGCGGCGGATGCCAAGCTGGCCACCACCGCAGGCCGCCGCTTGCAGGTGCGCAAGAGCGGCGTGCACGGCAAGGGCGTGTTTGCGCTGCAGCCCATCAAGAAGGGCGAGACGATCATCGAGTACACCGGTGAGACCATCACCTGGCCCGAGGCGCTGCGCCGCCATCCGCATGACCCCAGCCAGCCCGACCACACCTTCTACTTCCACATCGACGATGCGCATGTGATCGACGGCAAGGTGGGCGGCAACGCCTCGCGCTGGATCAACCACGCCTGCGCGCCCAACGTGGAGGCCGACGACCAGAGCGGCCAGGTCTTCTTGCTGGCTCTGCGCAGCATCAAGCCGGGTGAGGAGCTGTTTTTCGACTACGGCCTGGTGATCGAGGAGCGCTACACCCCGGCGCTGAAAAAGCGCTTTGAATGCCGCTGCGGCGCCAAGGCCTGCCGCGGCACGATGCTGGCGCCCAAGCGCGCCGCCAAAGCCTGAGCGCTGCCGCGGCACCGGTTCTCGATGCCTCCCGACCGCCGTCGCCCGCCCTGGCGCACTGACGCACTTTTGCAACAGTTGCTGCCGCTGCTGCCCGGGCTGAGCATCGAGGTGGTGGCCAGCATTGCGTCCACCAACACCGAACTGCTGGAGCGCGCACGGCGTGCCGGTCCTGGCACCGGCGGACGGCGCCAGACCGACGTCAGCCCCTGCCTGCTGGTGGCCGAGCACCAGACCCGGGGCCGGGGCCGCCAGGGCAAGCACTGGCAGTCCAGCGCGGGTGCGTCGTTGACATTTTCACTGGCCCTGCCGCTGGCGCCGGGCGACTGGTCAGGGCTGTCGCTGGCGGTGGGCCTGGCCCTGGTGGAGGCGCTCGACCCGGCCCGGCCGGACCAGCCCCAGCGGCTGGGCCTGAAATGGCCGAACGACCTGTTGATCGTGGGTCCGTCGGCCGCCCCAGGCATCGGCCGCAAGCTGGGTGGCATCCTGATCGAAACGGTGCAAGTCGGTGATCGCCGCATGGCCGTGGTCGGCATTGGCCTGAACCTTCAACCCCAGGCCATGCCCGAGCTGGGTTGGGGCTTTGGCTGTTTGCAAGAGCTTCAGCCCGACCTCACCGCCCCCGCCGCGTTGGCGGGCGTGGCGCCGGCGCTGGTGCGGGCGTTGTTGGCCTTTGAGCGCGACGGCTTTGCGCCCTTGCAGCAACGCTACGCCCAACGCGACCTGCTGCGGGGCCAGCATGTCACCACCACGCTGCCGGGCGTGCCGCTGGGCTTGGCCGACGGCGTGGACGAAACCGGCACGCTGTGGTTGCGGTTGTCGGGTGATGCGGCATCGGGCACGCCAGAGCGCCGGGTGCCGGTGAGCAGCGGCGAGGTCAGCCTGCGTGCAGCCGGCCCGCCCGACCCCACATCGGCGGACGCGGGTGCGGCGCAGCGGTCGGCACCTGGATTGCCCGACACAGCGGGCCTGTCACCAGCGCCAGCCGCGCCGCCGACATCGCCCGGCGCATCAGCCGTCGCAGACGCGCCAGCCCTGCCGAGACCCGCGGGGTGCTGAGATACCTGGTGCTGGTGCTGGTGCTGGCCAATGCGATTTTGCTGGCAGCGCAGTGGGGGTTGTTCGATTCGCTGACCGGTGGCACCTCGGTGAAGGCCCGCGCCGACCAACAGCGTGAACCCGGGCGTGTGCAACGCCAGATCGCGCCCGACGCGGTACAAATCCTGTCGCCCCAGGCCGCCAGTGCCGCGCTGGTCGCAGCAGCGGCATCTGCAGCCCAGACCGCGGCGCCGCCGGCATCGTTGCCGGGCAACCCGCCGCTTCAGCGCAACCGCACCGGCGGCCGCTGAACACCGCCTGCGCGACGCCGGCCGCGACATCTGAAGCGGGTTCAGTGAGGGCTGGCGTTTCGCCTGTCGCCCAGCCTGCGGCGCCTGCAATCGACCGACGCTGTACCTGAGGTTGGCATTCGGCCTGCGACCCTGCGCAGCCCTTTTGTTGCCTCGAACTCGGCGTTCGTGGGTGTTGCGCAGCCGCGCCGCGCCGGGCTGGCGTGCCCCGCTCCGTGTCATTCCGGACCGGACAAGCACCGGCCCTCCCTTCTTTACCTGCGCGGGACACGCCAGCCCGACACGGCGCTACCCCACCCACGCGGCATGCCGGCCTTTCAAGCCAACGCCCGCGGCAACGGTGACGGCGGCCAAGGGCGTTGGGTGACCGGCGCAGTGAAATAAAGGGGGAAATGTCGGCCGACCGGCCGGCATGGAGGACATTCACGGAGGCGGTTGCCCGACGGCCTTGGTCGCCTTGGCGCCGCACGCTGCACTTCGAACTTCGAACTTCGAACGTCGAACGTCAAACGTCAAACGTCAGCACCCTGGCCCGAGGGACGACCGCTACGAGCTGGAAACTGACATGAACGTTCAACCCCCGTACATACCGGCCTGTCGGTGTTGGTCAGTCGCGCTGCCACCGTGACCAACGCTGACGCACCAGGCGCTTGATTGCCCGGGCGGTGCGCCAGGCCCAGGATGCCCGCACGTGCAGCAGCAGCACCGCTTTCCAGCCAACCCAGCGCAGGTAGAGGCGGGCAAACCAGGCCAGTTGCAGCAAGGCCGGCCGGGTGAGGATGAACAAGCGCGCCACGATGGCCGTGCCAACCACTTTGGCCGCCACGATCACCAGCGCGCCCAGGACCGGCTGGCCGCGGGCAATCAGGGCCAGCGCTGCCAGCTTGATCGGCAGCAACAGCAGCGTGGGCAGCAGAAAAAACGCCAGCGCCGCATACGGCGGCAGCCGGGTGATGAAGCCTTCGAACTGGCGCAGCAGCGGCAGCTGGCCCAGCCGGGCCAGCGCACGTTGCAGGGGATCCCAACCCCATTCCTCAAACAGGATCAGCAGCGCCAGCAGGCCGGTGGCGATGGCACGCAACAGGCGGCCAGCGCCACGCAGCAGGGCAGGGATCATGCGCGCATCATCGCTGCCCGCCGCCGTGGGCTACGGTGCGGACGCTAGCGTCCCGCGGTCGGGAGCGGGCAGTGCGGCTTGCACGGCCTGCAGCCAGGCGGTGAGTCGATCGCCTTGCAAAAAATCCCGTCCTCCGCCGTCGGCCAGGCTGCGGGGCAGGTCCGCCCGGTCGGCCAGGCTGTCGAACAGGCCGGCATCCAGGCTGTCCAGCGCCACCAGGTAGACCCATTGCTGACCGGGAGCGGCCTGGCCCCGAGGGCCGGCCGGGCTGCGGCGGGTACGCCAGGGCACGCCAGCTTGCACCACCGCGTCCAGATGGGCGGGCAAGGCATCGCCTGGCAGCAGCAGCGCCACCTTGAGGCCCACCGGCAGGCGGGCGGCCAGTTGCGCGCGGTCGGCCGGCGTGGCGCACAGCACCGCCACCTGCAGGGCGTCGGCACCGTCTCCGGCCGACAGAGCGGCCCAGTCAGCCAGCTGGCTGGACAGCGCCTGCAGCGTGGCTTCGGCCAGTGCGCTGGCGGGATTGGCCGGGTCAGCGCGGTGGCAGGCGTGTTGCATTGTCCGCAGCGCCAGCGCCAGGCGCCATTGGTCGGCGTCGGCAAGGTAGCTGCTGCGCTGCCAGCCGGCCAGCAGACGCTGGGCCTCGGCCAAAGCCTGGCCATGGGCCTCAAGCTGGCCT
>JBKJKU010000174.1:0-4088 GCA_046597355.1 Aquabacterium sp. | reverse complement strand
GCAATTCGCTCAGGTCGCGCGTCAGCGCACTGACCCGCTTCGCCTTGGCCGCATATGCGGCATCGTCCTTGAGCAGGTGTCCGTATTCCTTGACGGTGACGCCACAGCCCGACGCATTCATGACGATTGCCTCGACCCCGCCTTGCGGGTCCTCCAGGTACGGCCACCAGGCGTCTATGTTCGCGCGCATCGCGGCAAGCCCACCATGCTGGTCGTTGAGGTGAAATTTCAGCGCACCGCAACAGCCAGCGGCGGGCGCGACCAGGGTCTCGATGCCGATGGCATCGAGCACGCGCGCGCTCGCACTGTTGATGTTGGGCATCATCGCGGGCTGCACACAGCCGGTCAGCATCAGCACCTTGCGGGCGTGGGTACGCTGCGGCCAGACCTTGGCGCGCGGGTGCGCTGCGGCGGGCACCTTGTCTTGCAGCACGCCCGGCAGCAGCGGGCGCAGCAGCTGGCCCAGCGCCATCGCCGGCTTGAACACCGGCGAGGTCAGGCCTTCCTTGAGCAGCCAGCGCACCGTGCGCTCGGCGGCCGGCCGTTCGACCTGCGCGTCCACCACCCTGCGGCCGATCTCGACCAGGGCGCCGTACTGCACGCCGCTGGGGCAGGTGGTCTCGCAGTTGCGGCAGGTCAGGCAGCGGTCCAGGTGCAGCTGGGTGGTGCGGGTGGGCGCAGCCCCTTCGAGCACCTGTTTCATCAGGTAGATGCGGCCGCGCGGACCGTCCAGCTCGTCGCCCAACAGCTGGTAAGTGGGACAGGTGGCGGTACAAAAACCGCAGTGCACACACTTGCGCAGGATGGCCTGGGCCGCCTCGCCGTCGGGCGTGCCTTGGTACTGTGGAGCAAGTGCGGTTTGCATGGCGGGGGGTCGGGGGACGACGGTGGAAAATGAGGGTGGGAAGCGAACAGCGCTAGAAAAAGCGCTGCAGCACGGGCAGCAGCAGCGAGACGGTCAGCGGCATCAGCAGTGCGGCCAGCAGCGCCTGCAGACCCAGGGCCATGCCGGCGTAGGCGCCCGCATCGGCATTGACCTGCATGGCGCGTGCCGCACCGATGCCGTGCGAGGTGGTGCCCAGCGCAAAGCCGCGCACTTCGGGCGACCGGACGCCCAGCGCGTCGAACAGGTATTTGGCGGTCAGCGCGCCGACCAGACCGGTGATCAGCGCAAACATCGCTGCCAGCGCCGGGATGCCGCCGATCTGCTCGGCAATGCCCATTGCCACCGGCGCGGTCACGGATTTGGGCACCAACGTGCGCAGCAGGTCGGCCGGTAAGCCCAGCGCCCAGCCGATGGCCACGGCGCTGGCCGCCGCCGCGCCGCCGCCAACCAACGCCGCCGCCAGCAGGGCCGGGCCCCGCCGGCGCAGCTGCGCCCGGCGCTGCCACAGCGGCCAGCCCAGCGCCACCACCGCCGGCCCGAGCAGGAAGTGGATGAACTGCGCACCCGAGAAGTAGGTCGGGTAGGGGGTGGCGCTGAGCGTCAGCAGCAGCGCCAGCACCACCACCGTCCAGGCTACCGGATTGGCCCAGGGGGCGTGCTGCATGCGCTGGTAGAAGGCCTGTGCCAGCAGGTAGGCCACCAGCGTGGCAGTCAGGCCAAACAACGGCGTGGCCGACAAATAGACCCACAGTTGCACGAAGTCGGTCATGGCGTACCGTCCACCGGTGCCGGTGCCGGTGCCGGTGCCGGTGCCGAGCCCGGCGGGCCGAGCAGCGCCCGCAGCACGCCAGCGGTGACGGCCAGGCCGATCCAGGTCGACAGCGTGATGGCCACCAGCAGCCGCAGGCCGTAGGTGGACAGCAGGCCCAGGTGCGTCATCACGCCCACGCCCACCGGCACAAACAGCAGCGACAAATGCGCCAGCAGCGCGTCGGACGCCGCACCGATGGCGGCGCGCACCGGTGGCCATTGCAGCAGCGCGATCAGCAGCAGCATGCCCAGCACCGGCCCGGGCAGCGGCAGGTGGGCCAGGCGGGCAAGCGCCTCGCCGGCCGATTGGCACAGCAGCAACCAGGCCAGGCCTTGCAGCACGGTCATGGGGCGTTGGCCAGCCGGTAATGCAGCACCCAGTAGTGCTCGAACGCTGTCCACTGGGCATCGCGGGCGCGCGGCCCCAGCGCAGCGATGGCCTGGGCTGCGGTGGGAAAGTTCTTCAGCACCTCATGGCGGCTGCCGTCGGGCAGCAGGCGCGTCTGGTAGGTGTTGCCGCCTTCGTCAGTGCGGCTGACGGGTGTGCTGCTGCCGGCCACAAAGCGGTTGTCGAGCATCACGATGCGGGCACCGGGCGCCAAGCGGCTGTGCAGCGTGTCCAGCCAGCCGGGCAGGCGGGCCAGCGGCACATGGCTCCACCAGAAGCCGGCAAAGGCCGCGTCGAAATGTTCGTCTTGCAGGCCGTCCAGCGTGTACGCGTCCAGCGTCTGGAACTGCACGATGCCGGCCGGCATCGGCTTGTGCCGCGCCACGTCCATCGTCTCGGGGTTGACGTCGGTGGCGCGCCAGTGCGTGGCGCCTGCGGCACCGTGCGGCGTCCACCAGCCGGTGCCGCAGGCGATCTCCAGCACCCGCCGGCCACTGAACTGGCCGGTCAGCCAGGCCTCGATGGCCCGCAGGTCGGCTTGCCGCTCGGGTTTGGCGTAGACCTGCTCGTAGCTTTCGGCGCGGCGCGCGTAGTAAGCCGCCATGTTGGCTGCCATGCTGGCGGCCGAGGCTGGCGAGTCCGGTCGGGCAACAGGTCCAGGGTCGGCAGCGGGTGCGGCAGCGGACATGCGCGGGCGCCTCAGAGACCGGCGTAGAGCCGGCCCGGATTGAACAGGTGGTCCGGGTCGAAGGCGGTTTTCAGCGCCTGGTGGATGCGCATCAGCGGCGCCGAGAGCGGCGCAAAGCGTGGCCCGTCGAACCCGGCCGCAGCCCCGGCACTGCCGGGACGGCCGCTGCGGAACACCGTGGCATGGCCGCCGGCCCGCGCTGCGGCATCCCGCACCGCGCCGGCCGGGGTGGTGGTGACGACCCAGCGCTGGGCGCCGCCCCACTCGACCAGGTGCTCGCCGGCCAGCGCCAGGGGTGGCGCGGTTTGCGGCAGGGCCAGCCGCCACAGCGTGGCGCCAGCGTCAACCGCGACTTGCGCCTTGGTGAAAAACTCATCGGTCTGGTCGCGCAGGCCGGTCCAGAAGTTGGCGGCCAGCACCGGGTCCACCCGCTCGCCGCCCAGTTTTTGAATGGCCGACTGCACGGCGGCAGCCGCGCCCGACAAGCGCAGCACCAGCATGCCGTCCCACCAGGCGCTGGCATTGACCGGCAGCGGCTGGCCGCCCCAGGTGTTGAGCTGCTTCAGGGCGCTGGCCTCGTCTTGCTCGAAGCGCAGCGTGGCCGTGGCCACGGCCACCGGCAGCACCTTGAGCGAGACCTCACAGACCACGCCCAGCATGCCCATCGACCCGGCCAGCAGGCGCGACACGTCGTAGCCGGCGACGTTTTTCATCACCTGGCCGCCAAAGGTCAGCAATTCGGCCTGGCCGGTCAGCAGCGTGGCGCCCAGCACATAGTCGCGCAGCCCGCCCACCGCGGCGCGGGCCGGACCGGCCAGACCGGCGGCCACCATGCCGCCGACGGTACCGCCGGCTGCGTTGGGGGACGTGAACCTGGGCGGCTCGAACGGCAGGCACTGGCGCTGTTCGGCCAGCGCGGCCTCCAGCTCGGCCAGCGGGGTGCCGGCCCGCACGGTGACGACCAGCTCGCTGGGCTCATAGCTGCTGATGCCGGCCAGCGGCCGGATGTCGAGCGCGGCCAGGCCGGGGCCGGCGGATTGCGGCTCGCCGTAAAAAGCCTTGGTGCCGCCACCCAGGATGTTGAGCGGCGTCTTGTCGGCGCGGGCGGCACGAACGCGGTCGATCAGGGTGTCGAGTGCGGCATCCGTCATGCTCAGAACCGCTCCAGCTCGGCAAACGGCAGCAGGCCTTTCTTGACGTGCATGCGGCCGTACTCCGCGCAGCGGTGCAGCGTGGGGATCACCTTGCCGGGGTTGAGCCCGCCGGCCGGGTCAAACGCCCGCTTGACGGCAAACATCTGCTCGCGCTCTTCGGGC
>JBKJKU010000369.1:0-4453 GCA_046597355.1 Aquabacterium sp. | reverse complement strand
GACCGCGGGCCAGTGCGGTGACAAAGTGGCGGTCACCGGCGCTGCCACGCGCGGCGCTGCCGGCGTCCGGTCTCAGGCGGTCGGCGTCTGGCACAGGGCTGCCGGCATCAGACACCGGGCTACCTCCATCGGCCCCCAAGCTGACAGCCATGCGCAAGTGCCGCTCAGGTTCGGCTGGCGAGCATCGCCTCTTCGACGTCCCGCAGCCGGTCCTTGCCGAAGTACAACGCGTCGCCTACCAAAAAGCTGGGCGAGCCGAAGGCGCCGCGGGCATGGGCCTGCTCGGTGTTGGCCAGCAGTTGGGCCTTGATGGCCGGGTCTTGCGCTTTGGCCAGCAGGGCGGGTCCGTCCAGGCCGGCGGCGGCCAGCACCTCGGCGATCTGCCCGTCGTCGGCCATGTCGCGGCCTTGCTCCCACATCGCAGCGAAGACCGCGTCCACATACGGCACGAAGCAGCCCAGGGCTTGCGCCGCCACCGCGCCGCGCATGATCTTGAGCGTGTTGACCGGGAAGTGTGGGTTGAAGCGCCAGGCCGTGAGCCCGTGCCGGGCCACAAAACGCGTGATCTCCAAGCGGTCGTAGGCCTGCTTGTTGGGAATGCCGGCAAAGGCCTCGGCCGGCGACCGGTTGTTGGCCAGCTTGAACAGCCCGCCCAGCAGCACCGGCAGGTAGATAAACGGCTGGCCGGTGCGCGTCTCGATGGCGGGGATGACCTTGTGGCAGAAATAGGCGTTGGGGCTGCCGAAATCGAACAGAAACTGGACCGGTGTGGCTGGGGCGGTTGTCATGGAGATCCTTGGCAGTGGGGTGCTGTGTCGAACGCTGGCGCCGCGCTGGGTTTACCAGCTTTCCAGCCAGGGCCGCAACTCGGGCTCAAAGGTCCAGGCGTCGCGCGGCTGCTGGTGGATTTGCCAGTAAGCCTCGGCAATGCTGTCCGGGCTGAGGATGCCCTGGCGGTCCTTCATCGCATAACGCTCCGGGAAGTTGCTGCGG
Source organism: Aquabacterium sp. (assembly GCA_046597355.1). Classification (GTDB taxonomy): domain Bacteria; phylum Pseudomonadota; class Gammaproteobacteria; order Burkholderiales; family Burkholderiaceae_C; genus Pseudaquabacterium. The sequence goes on along the minus strand of JBKJKU010000369.1, from coordinate 3,460 downwards.
ATGAACTCGGTGTCGATCGCGCCGTCGATCACCGGGTGCGCGACATGGATGCCCTGGGGCCACAGCTCACGCGCCATGCTCTGGGCCAGCGCACGCAGCGCATGCTTGGCGCCGGCAAAAGCGGCAAAACCCTCGCGCCCGCGCAGGCTGGCGGTGGCGCCGGTAAACACGATCGTGCCACGGCCACGCGGCAACATCACCTTGGTGCATTCACGGCCCATCAAGAAGCCGCCAAAACACGCCATCTCCCACACCTTGAAGTACACCCGCGCGGTGGTCTCGGTGATGCCAAAGCGCACATTGGCGCCGATGTTGAACACCGCCACCTCGATCGGCGCGATGTCGCGCTCGATCTGCTGCACCAGCGCCACCATGTCTTCTTCTTTGCGGGCGTCGCTGGCAAAGCCGTGGGCCTGGCCGCCGTCGGCCCGGATCTGGTCGACCAGCGGTTGCAACTTGTCGGCGCTGCGCCGCGTGACGCAGGCGATGTAGCCCTCGCGGGCAAAGCGGCGGGCAATGGCGCCGCCCGTGGCGTCACCGGCGCCGATGACCAGGATGGCTTTTTTGTCGCTCATGGGTTGTCACTCACTGGGCTGGAAATCCGGGGCTGCCGACGGGCAATTGCCCGGGGCAGATCGGCATGCTATTCCGCCGTGCAGACGGCGACGGTCAAAAATCCCAGGGTTGTTCCACTTAAAAACTGCACAGCGGCACAGTCGGGCTGGACACCGGCGGGCCAAACCGGCCGGTTGCGGCCACCCGGCGTGTTGGTATCGGTGCCATTAATGCGCGACGATGTTTCTTATGTCAACTTTTAAAGCGGCATTGAACCGGCGATATCGATCCTGACTTTGAGTCCGGTGTTTGTGCAGGTATTTGTGCCGGTGTTTGTGCCGGCATTTCTGCCGGTGGCGCAGCCGCCCTGCCCGGCCCGGGCGGGCAGCACCGTCGCTCAGGCCGCCAATCTCAACAGCGCTATGCAAACCAGCAGGCCTGCCGTCCAGACCAAGGTCCGCAGCGTGCCCAGGTTCATCAGATAGAACACCCCGTACACCACCCGCAGGCCGACAAAGGCGAGCGCCAGCCGGTCGATCTGACCCTGGTCGGCCTGTGCCATTTGCGCCAGCAACACCGCGGCGATGAACAACGGCAAGGCCTCGAAGCCGTTGATTTGCGCGGCGTTGGCACGCTGCTGCCAGCCGGTCAGTCGCGACACCCATTCGCGCGGTTGCTGGTTGTTGTACCGGCCCGCCGGGCCGTCGCCACGCAGGGACGCTGCCTTGGCCGCGCCCACGGTCAGGATAGGCAGCATGCATGCTGCCAGCACGCACCACTTTGCGATCGTCATTCCGTGTCACCTTGCTGTTGGGAAGCGCCGATTGTCGATGAGCGCGCGGGCGACCGACCAGGTGGCTTGTCCCGGCTGGGACAAGTTGCCCGCCGGTGATCCCCTATCGTTTCGCAGCTTCAACGCCGCAGGCTGCGCTGCCGCCTTGCCCGTAGCCCAAAGGTTTCCATGAGCCATGAACATTTCGACGTCGTGATCGTCGGCGCCGGCCTGTCGGGCGTTGCGGCGGCCTACCACCTGCAAAAGCGCTGTCCCAGCAAGCGTATCCTGATCCTGGAGGGGCGGGATGCCATCGGCGGCACCTGGGATCTGTTCCGCTATCCCGGCGTGCGCTCGGACTCGGACATGTACACGCTGGGCTATTCGTTCCGACCCTGGACCCAGGGCAAGGCGATTGCCGACGGCCCGGCCATCCTGGACTATGTGCGTGACACCGCGCGGGACCACGGCATCGACCGGCTGGTCCGTTTTGGCCACCGGGTCAAAGCCGCCGCCTGGTCCACGCCCGACGCCCGCTGGACGCTGGACGTTGAGCGCGGCCAGCAAGGTGCGGCGCTGCAGATCAGTGCGGGGTTTATGTTTGTTTGCGCCGGGTATTACCGTTACGACCGGGGTTACCAGCCTGAATTTGCCGGGATCGATCAATTTGCCGGCCGCCTGGTGCACCCGCAACACTGGACGCCGGACATCGATGTGACCGGCAAGCGGGTGGTGGTGATCGGCAGCGGCGCCACGGCCGTCACGCTGCTGCCCAGCCTGGCGAAGACCGCTGCCCACGTCACGATGCTGCAGCGCTCACCCACCTACGTGGTGGCCCGGCCCGGCAGTGACGCCATCGCCAACTGGCTGCGCCGCAAGCTGCCGGCCATGACCGCCTACGGCCTCACCCGCTGGAAAAACGTGCTGATCGGCATGTTCTATTACCGGCTCAGCCAAAAACGGCCCGACGCCGTCAAGCAGCGCATGGTCGCTGGCGTTCAGGCCGCGCTCGGCCCCGGCTACGACGTGGCCACGCACTTCACGCCCCGCTACAAGCCGTGGGACCAGCGGGTCTGCCTGGTGCCCGACGGTGATTTGTTTGCCGCCATCCGCAGCGGCAAGGCGTCGGTGGTGACCGACCAGATCGACCACTTCACGCCGCAAGGCATCACACTCAAGTCGGGCGCTACGCTGGACGCCGATATCGTGGTCAGTGCCACCGGGCTGGTGCTGCAGGTGCTGGGCGGCGTGCAACTGCGTGTCGACGGCAAGCCGATCAACCTGGCCAAGACCCTGAACTACAAGGGCATGATGTACAGCGACGTGCCGAATCTGGCGTCTTGCCTGGGCTACACCAATGCATCGTGGACCCTCAAGGCCGACCTGACCTGCGAGTACGTCTGCCGGCTGTTGAACCGCCTGGACAAAAAACGCCTGCGCCAGTGCACCCCGCGCCGCACTGACCCGACCCTGGGCGAGCAGCCCTGGACCACCTTCAGCTCGGGCTATGTGCAGCGGTCGCTGGAGCAGTTTCCCAAGCAGGGCAGCCGCACGCCGTGGCGGCTGCACCAGAACTACGCCCGAGATCTGCTGAGCCTGCGCTACAGCCGGCTGGACGACGGCGAGATGGCGTTCACGAACGCCGTGCCCGTACAGGTGCCGGTGCCGGTGTAGCGGTGCGCCCCGGTTGCCCGCCAACCGGCGCGGTGACGCTCAGCGAAAGAAGAAGTAGAGGATCACCAACACAACCGCGGGCACGCCCAGAACCCAGCCGATAAGGTACTTTCCCATGACATCTCTCCGGTTGATTTGAGAGGTCAATGGTGAACCTCTGGGCACCGCGGGGCGTCAGGACTTGGGGCCGAGTTGTTGTAGGACAGGGTTGACATCGGGGTGCCGCTGAGAGATGTTGGCTCGGGCGGTCAGTGCCGGGTCGTGAACGCAGTTCCAACATTTCACCGTTGGCCGATGGAGCGACTTGCCTTCAAGCATCCACGGCAGGCGCCCCAGGGCGAATTTCGCCGTACTGATCAGCACAGGGATTGCCCACCAGCGGGCACCCGCACCGCGTTTCGCACTGCCTATTGAATCGACTGCTTCGCACGGTCAGTGAATTCGCCGCCCGACAACGCT
>JBKJKU010000220.1:0-2878 GCA_046597355.1 Aquabacterium sp. | reverse complement strand
CCGTGAGTTTGTGATGACGCGGCTGTACGAGAGCGCCTGACCTGCTGCAATGCTGCCGGCCCCCGCTGAACCGGGGGCCGGCGCCCCGGCAATTTTTTAAAAAACCCATGCCCTCATTGACCGACCCGCCATGCGCATCCTGATCACTGAATTCATGGACGAACGCGCCGTGGCGCGTCTGCAGGCCGCCCACGATGTGCTCTACGACCCCCAGCTGGTGGACGACGCGCCACGGCTGGCCAGCGAGGCCGCCCTGGCCGACGTGATCATCGTGCGCAACCGCACCCAGGTGCGTGGCGCGCTGCTGGCAGCGCTGGCCCGTTGCACCGTGGTGGGCCGGCTGGGTGTGGGGCTGGACAACATCGACGTGCCGGCCTGCGCGGCACGCGGCATGCGGGTGATCCCGGCCACCGGCGCGAATGCGCTGAGCGTGGCCGAGTACGTGATCGGTACCGCCATGCTGCTGCTGCGGGGCGCCTACGCCGCCACCCCGGCGGTGGCCGGCGGGCAGTGGCCGCGCAACGCCTTGTCCAACGGGCGTGAGATGGCTGGCAAGACATTGGGCCTGATCGGCTTCGGCTCGATCGGCCAGCTCACCGCCACGATGGGCCGGGCGCTGGGCATGCAAGTCGTGGCTTTTGACGCCATGATGGACGACGACCACCCCGCCTTTGCCCAGGTCGGTGCCCGGTTCGTGGGGCTGGACGAGTTGGTCACGGTGAGTGATGTGGTCAGCCTGCATGTGCCTTTGGTGGACAGCACCCGCGGCTTGTTTGGCGCCGCGCGCATCGCGGCGATGAAGTCGGGTGCGGTGCTGATCAACACCGCACGCGGCGGCATCATCGACGAGCCGGCGCTGGCCGCCGCGCTGCGCTCGGGCGCGCTGGGTGGCGCGGCGATCGACGTGTTTGGCAGCGAGCCGCTGCCGGCATCGCCGCACTTTGAGGGCTGCCCCAACCTGATCCTGACACCGCACATCGCAGGCGTCACGGCCGAGGCCAACGAGCGTGTCAGCTTCCTGATCGCTGACAAGGTGCTGGAGGCCCTGGCATGAAGTTGCCGATCGCAGAAGTACAGGCGCTGGTCAGTGCCGCGCTGCAACGCGCCGGTGCCAACCCGGCAATGGCCGAGGCCACCGCCTGCGCGCTGGTGCTGGCCGAAGCGCAGGGCCTGAGCTCGCACGGCCTGAGCCGGGTGGGCCAGTACAGCAGCCATTTGCGCAACGGCCGGGCCAACGGCGCGGCGGTGCCGCGGGTGCTGCACCACACAGGCGGGGCGTTGGTGGTCGATGCCGACGAGGGCCTTGCCTTTGCCGCCTGCACGCTGGCGGTGAATGAGGCGATTGCCGCTGCGCGCACGCACGGCATTGCGGTGGCCGGCGTGGTGCGCAGCCACCACTGCGGCGTGGTGGTCGATCACCTGCGCGCCGTGGCGGCGGCCGGCATGGTCGGCCTGGGTTTTGCCAATTCGCCGGCAGCGATGCCGGCGGCGGGTGGCCGGCATCCGATTTTTGGCACCAACCCGGTGGCGGCGGTGTTTCCGCGGCGTGGCCAGGACCCGTTGATGATCGACCTGAGCCTGTCCGAGGTGGCGCGCGGCAAGGTGATGGTGGCGGCCAAGAAGGGCGAGGCGATCCCGCTCGGCTGGGCACTGGATGCCGACGGCCACGCCACCACCGACGCCCAGGCAGCGCTGGCCGGCTCGATGCTGCCGGTCGGTGCCGCCACCTCGACCAAGGGCGCGATGCTGGCGCTGGTGGTCGAGTTGCTGGTCACCGCGCTGATCGGCGGCCGCTATGGCTTCGAGGCCTCGAGCTTTTTTGTCGACGAGGGCAACCGGCCCGGCATCGGCCAGGCCTTCATCGTGATCGACCCGGGCGCGCTGGCTGGCAGCGACAGCTTCTTTGGCCGCATCGAGGTGTTGCTGACCGAGATGCAACGTGACGACGGCGTGCGCCTGCCGGGTGCCCGCCGCGAAGCCTTGCGCCGGCGTGCTGAGGCCGACGGCCTGGAGGTGGCCGACACCCTGCTGGCGGCTTGGCGCAACGCTTGAGGGTTTGAACCATCGGGCGCCTGAGAGCCCTTGGCGCCTGCCCACTTCGAGCTGCTGGGCGATCATGCGCACTGACTGACACGGAGATCTGAATGCAACGACGTCAATGGATGGGCTGGGCCGCAGCCGGCGCGCTGGCCGGGGTACAGCCCGCGTGGGCTCAAGCCGATTACCCCAAGCCCGGCAGCACGCTGCGCTACATCGTGCCGTTTCCACCGGGGGGCCTGACCGATGTGATGGCGCGCTTGGTGGGCCAGCAGCTCGGCCAGCGCTGGGGCATCACCGTGGTGATCGACAACAAGCCCGGCAACGGCGGCCAGATCGGTGCGGACGCCGCCGCCAAGGCGCCGGGCGACGGCTACAACCTGCTGGCCATCACGCTGACCCACGCGGCCAACGTGACGCTGTTCAAGGGCAAGACGCCCTACGACCTGCAACGTGACCTGAAGCCGGTGGCCTTGCTGGCCGGCTCGCCGATGCTGGTGGTGGTGCCGGCTGCGAGCCCGGTCAAGGATTTCAAGGACCTGGTGGCCCAGGCCAAGGCGCGCAAGCTCAATGCTGGCTCATCGGGCAACGGCACGCCGCCACATTTGACGCTGGAGCTGTTTGGCGACTTGCTCAAGGCCGAGATCCAGCACATCCCCTACAAAGGGGGCGCGCCCAGCATGGTCGACCTGATCGGCGGGCAGCTCGACGTGATCTTCTCCAACATGCCCGAAAGCATCGTGCATGTGAAGTCCGGCAAATTGCGGGCGCTGGCGATTGCCAGTGCCGCCCGCCACCCACTGGTGCCCGAGGTACCCACCACGGCTGAATTGGGCATGCC
>JBKJKU010000128.1:0-6292 GCA_046597355.1 Aquabacterium sp. | reverse complement strand
CTCGACCCTGTCGATGTTTTCCATCATCGGTGTGGTGATGCTGATGGGACTGGTCACAAAAAACGCGATTTTGCTGGTGGATTTTGCGATCCGCATGCGGGAAGACCGGACCGACGCGGACGGCCGCCGCATCCCGGGCATGGAACGCGGCGAAGCGCTGCTGGTGGCGGCCCGCGTCCGGTTGCGCCCGATTTTGATGACCACCCTGGCAATGATTTTCGGCATGGTACCGCTGGCCTTTGCGCTGACGGAAGGCTCGGAGCAACGCGCGCCCATGGGCCAGGCGGTCATTGGCGGCGTCATCACCTCGTCGCTGTTGACGCTGGTGGTGGTGCCAGTGGTCTACTGTTGGCTGGACGACCTGGGTCTGTGGTTCAAACGCCGGGTGTTTGGCATCCGGCCGGCACCTGCCGCGCTGCAGGCGGCAGGCCAGATCAACGCGGACCTGCCGAAATAGAATCCGCAATTACCCCAAGATCCGCTGAACCCTCACCCCCAGACAGCCCAGGACCCGCGCCATGAACATCGAACAGGCCCGTTTCAACATGATCGAGCAGCAGATCCGCCCCTGGGACGTGCTGGACCTGGGCGTGCTGTCCCTGCTGGCGATGGTGCGGCGCGAGGACTTTGTGCCGGCAGCCTACAAGGCGCTGGCCTTTGTCGATTGTGAAGTGCCCTTGGCCGGTGGCGTGCAGGATGGCCAGGGTGGCCACAACGGCCTCTGCATGCTGGCGCCGCGGGTCGAAGCCCGGCTGCTGCAAGAGGCCCATGTGCAGCGCCACGAGCGGGTGCTGGAGATCGGCGCTGGCTCGGGTTTTATGGCCGCGCTGCTGGCGCACCGGGCCCAGTCTGTCATCTCACTGGAGCAGGTGCCGGCGCTGGTGGCGATGGCCGCCGCCAACCTGCGCCATGCCGGTGTGCTCAACGCCAGCGTGCGCGAGATGGACGGCGCACGCGGCCTGGTCGGCGAGGCGCCGTTCGACGTGATCATGTTGTCGGGCTCGGTGCCCGAGGTGCCGCAGGTGCTGCTGGACCAGCTCAAGATCGGCGGCCGGCTGCTGGCCATCGTCGGCTTTGAGCCGGTGATGCATGCGATGCGCATCACCCGGCTGTCAGCCACCGCGCTGCAATCCGACCAGTTGTTCGACACCGTGGCGCCGCGCCTGACCGGCATCCATGAGCCCAGCAGTTTCGTCTTTTGACCGACGGTTGCCCCCAGGTGCTGCCCGCTATGCCTGACGCCGCATGACAGCCCCACCGCCGCCCCCAACTGCGCCTTGGCCGGTGCAGATGCCGGTGCAGTCACTCACGGCCTTCGTACAGGACCGGCTGCGGGCGCAGTGGCAAGACCTGCCTGCCGGCGAGACGGATGTTGACCCGGTCACCCCCGTGCTGCTGGACGTGCGTGAGGCCTGGGAGCTGCAAACCGCCCGATTCGACCTGCCGGGCGCCCGCAGCCTGCACATCCCGATGGGCACGTTGCCGGCCCGCCTGCATGAGCTGGACCGGCTGCAGCCCATCCTCGTTTTGTGTCACCACGGCGCCCGCAGCCAGCAGTGCGTCACATTCCTGCAGCGCCAGGGCTTCGAGGCCGCGTACAACGTTGCCGGTGGCATCGATGCCTGGTCGCGCGAGGTGGACGGCTCGGTGCCGCGCTACTGAACGGCGGCCCAGCCCGTTTCACACTCGCCTGTCAGATTTTTGCCTCACCCGCCTTCCGATCAGCCACCACGCCAAGGACTTTGTTCATGCCCAGTCTGAACCCGCCCCATCCGCTCCGGACACCGCTGCGGCGCAGCCGTTCCAGCCCGCTGGCACTGGCACTTGCACTTGCACTGGGCCTGACCCTGGCGGCCCAGGCGCCTGTCCAGGCCCAGAGCCTGCTTGAGCTGTACGGCGCTGCGCGGGCCTATGACGCGCCCTACCAGTCGGCTAAGTCGCAGGCGGAATCGGTGGTCTTCAAGGCCGAGCAGAGCCGGGCCTTGAGGCGCCCGCTGGTCAACGCCACCGGCACCCTGTCCGAAGGCCGGACTGACACGCCGTACACCAGCACCACCAGCACACGCAGCAGCTCGCAGTCGCTGGGCGTGACGGCGCAGCAGTCGCTGTTCAACCGCGGCAACGACAAAACCATCGAACAGGCCGAGCGCGCCATCGAGGTGGCCAACTCGCAGGTGTTGGCTGCCGAGCAGGACTTGATCGTGCGCCTGGTCCAGGCCTATTTCGACGTGCTGGCGGCCAATGACTCGCTGGCCACCGTGCGCGCCAGCAAGACGGCCATCTCCGAGACCCTGGCCTCGGCCAAGCGCAACTTCGAGGTGGGCACCGCCACCATCACCGACACCCGCGAGGCCCAGGCCCGGTTCGATTTGGGCACCGCGCAGGAACTCGTCGCCGAGAACGACCTCAACGTCAAACGCCTGGCGCTGGCCAGCGTGGTGGGCCGGCCAGGTGTCATGCCCAAACCGTTGGCGCTGCCGGTCGTGATTCCGCCCGTCGCGCCGGCCGCGATGGACGACTGGGTGACCCAGGCCGACAGCGCCAGCCCGGTCCTGACCCAGTTGCGGCTGGCGCGCGAGGTAGCCCGTCTGGAAACCGAAAAGGCCCGCACCGGCCACCTGCCCACGGTGGGCCTGAGTGCATCGTTTGCCGAATCCAACACCCGCCTGTCGGGCGACACCAACATCGGCGGCAGGACCAGCAGCTTTGGCCCAAGCACCGGACATGGTCCGCAGGGCAGCGTGGCACTGCAGGTCAACGTGCCGCTGTTTTCGGGCTATTCAGTGCAGAACCGCATCAAGGAAACCCTGTCGCTGGAGGACAAAGCCCAGAGCGACCTGGAGGCGGCGCGCCGCAACACCGCGCAAGCCACGCGCAGCGCGTTTTTCACGGTGCAATCGCTGCGCGGCCAGGTGCTGGCGCTGGAGGCGGCCGAATCGTCCAGCAAGCTCGCGCTGGAGGCCACCCAGATGGGTTACAAGGTCGGCGTGCGGGTCAACCTGGATGTGCTCAACGCCCAGAGCCAGCTCTTCCAGGCGCAGCGCGACCTGGCCAAGGCCCGTTACGACGTGATCTTCAATGGCGTGCGGCTGCGCCAAGCCTCGGGCCAGCTTCAACCGCAGGATGTGAACGCGGTGGATGCGTTGCTGGCGCGCTGACCCCGGCGGCGGCTGATCGGCCACAAGGCGCCTGCGGGCGCCTTTTTTGCTGGGCGTTGTCGCTGAACAGACGGGCATGTCAGGCCCCGATTACCCGACCTTTGCAAATCTTTGCGGGCCACTCCGGCAACCTCCGCCACACTGTGGCCTTGGACAGCCAGCCCTGCGGAGAACCCCTGTGATGAGCCCGTCGATCACCCCTGACCCCGCGGCGGCCAGCGCCATTGCCGCCCACCGGTTTGGCCTGGGCGAGCCGGACCTCACGGTGGTGGGCACCGACGCCCGGGCCTGGCTGCGGGCGCAGATCGGGCCGGCTGATCCCCAACGCGGCGCCGACCGCAGTGCCCTGTTGCCCAGCCTGCCTGAGGCCCTGGCCCGCCAGGTGGCGGCACGGCCCGCCGACGCCCGCGACGCCAAGGATGCCCTGCGTGCCCAGGTGCAGGCCGACATGCGGGCCCGCCTCGTGACCGCGGCCACCAGCACGCGGCCGTTTGCCGAGCGGCTGGCGCTGTTCTGGTGCAACCACTTCACCGTATCGCTCGGCAAGGCCAGCACCCAGGGCCTGGTGGGCGCCTACGAGCGCGAAGCAATCCGGCCCCACATCGCCGGCCGCCTGGTCGACCTGCTGACCGCCGCCGTGACCCACCCGGCCATGCTGCGCTACCTGGACAACCACCTGTCGGCCGGTCCGCAATCTGCGCTGGTGCAGCGCCTGGGCCGCCGCAGCGCAATGGCCGCCGCTGCTGGCGCCGACGCCGGGCCCGCCAACGCCGCACCCCGCCTGACCGGCCTGAACGAAAACCTGGCGCGCGAGGTTCTGGAACTGCACACCCTCGGCGTGGCGGGCGGGGGTGGTGCCTATGGGCCCTGGGGCGGCTACAACCAGGCCGACGTCACCGCACTGGCGGCCGTGTTGACAGGCTGGCGCGGGCCCAGGCCCGGCGCCACTGACGAGACTGCCCGTGGCGCGGCGGCCGACTTCGACCCCGCCTGGCACCAGCCCGGCCCAAAGACCGTGCTCGGCCGCCGTTACGACGCCGGCCCGCTGGCCCTGCCGGCGGTGCTGGCCGACCTGGCCCGGCACCCGGCCACCCACCGGCACATCGCCACCAAACTGGCGCGCCACCTGGTGGCCGATCAACCGCCGCCGGCACTGGTGGCGCGCATGGCCCAGCGCCTGGGCGATACCGACGGCGATCTGACCGCGCTCTACCAGACCCTGATCGACGCACCGGAGGCCTGGGCCAGCGCCCCCGCCAAGCTCAAGACGCCCGAGGAGTTTGTGCTCAGCAGCGCCCGCCTGCTGCGCCAGGGCGAGCAACTGGCGCGGCGCGCGCCAGACGCCGGTTTGTCAGCGCTGGGGCAACGGCCGCACTACGCGACATCGCCTGCCGGCTGGTCCGACCAGGCTTCCGACTGGCTGGGGCCGGAGGCGGTCTGGCAGCGCATCGAATGGGCGACCCAGGCCGCCAACCGCCAGGGCACCCAGGTAGATGCACGGGCGCTGGCCCAGGCCAGCCTGGGCGTGCTGCTCGGCAACGCCACGCGCCAGCAACTTGAACGCGCCGCCGACGGGCCACAGGCGCTGACGCTGCTGCTGATGGCGCCCGAGTTTCAGCGGCGCTGACGCAGCTTGGGCCTGTCGACGCTCGCCGACCACGCCGTTACCCGCCCCACTGCTGCCCCGTTAACCGCGCCAAGCGGCCCCGCACCCCATCGGAATCAACCATGCACCACCACACCCACCCCCGCATCGACCGCCGCGCCTGGCTGCGCGCCACTGCTGCCGGCGGCCTGGGCGTGCTGGCGCCCTGGGCCGGTCTGAGCCTGGCGGGCGCGGCCACGCCGGGCGGGCCGCGCCTGGTGCTGATGATCTTGCGCGGCGGCATGGACGGCCTGTCCGCCGTACCGGCCCTGGGCGACCCGGCCTTTGCCGACGCCCGTGGCGCGCTGGGTCGGTTTGCCAGCCCCGCGCTGCCGCTGGACGGCCTGTTTGCGCTGCATCCGGCGCTGCCTGGCCTGCACGCGATGTACGGTCAGGGTGAACTGGCCGTGCTGCATGCCACCGGCCTGCCCTACCGAGAGCGCTCGCACTTCGATGCCCAGCAGGTGCTGGAGTCCGGTGGCGACAAGCCGTTTGCGCTGGACACCGGCTGGCTGGGCCGTGCACTGGCCGGCAGCAGGCGCAAGGCCATGGCGTTCCAGCCCGCGGTGCCGCTGGTGCTGCGCGGCCACGCCGAGGTCGACACCTGGGTGCCGTCCTCCCGGCCCGATCCGGGTGCCGACCTGGTGGCCCGGCTGGAACGGCTCTACATCGACGATGTCCCTCTGGCCAGCGCCCTGGCAAGGGCGCGCGAGTTGCGCGACAGCGGTGCCATGCCAGCGCCAATGTCGGCGGGGGGTATGGCGGGCAGCATGGCGGCCGGTCAGGTGAACGGTCAGGTGAACGGTCAGCCGGACGGTCGACCCACCAGCATCGGCGGTGCGGCGCCCCTGGCCGCACCCCGCCAAGCTGCGCTCACCCTGGCCCGACAGGCGGCGGCCTTCCTGATCCGTCGCGACGGACCTCAAGCCGCCGTGCTTGATCTGGGCGGCTGGGACAGCCATGCCAACCAGGTGGCCGATCCGGGGCCGCTGGTCAACAACCTGCGCCTGCTCGACGCCAGCCTGGCCGCGCTGCGCGAGGGGTTGACCGTCCCCGCCGCCGGGGACACCTGGCGGCGCACCGTCGTGCTGGTGGTGACCGAGTTCGGACGCACCGTCGCGATCAATGGCACCCAGGGCACCGACCACGGCAGCGGCGGCGCGGCGCTGGTGCTGGGCGGTGCGGTGCGCGGCGGGCGCGTCCTGGCCGACTGGCCCGGCCTGGCGCCCCAGCAACGCTTTGAAGGCCGCGACCTGCGCATTACCACCGACTTGCGCGCCGTGTTCAAGACCGTGCTGATCGACCACCTGGGTCTGAACCCGACACAGGTGGTGCAAGCTGCGCTGCCGGGCAGCCAGCATGTGGCGCGGCTTGACCTGCTGCGCACCTGAACCGGCGCGCTTGGTGGCCGCACGGGGTCACGGTGGCGGATTGGGGCTGGGTGTGGTCGGTCAGCGACCGGATTGATGCAATTGCGGCGAGCCGCTTC
>JBKJKU010000341.1:0-7120 GCA_046597355.1 Aquabacterium sp. | reverse complement strand
CCATGCGTGCGGTAGTGAGCGACCTGCTGCGTGCAGACACGGCGAGTGGCATCGTCGCCGGGCAGCAGCGCGAGGCCCTGCTGGTCGATATCAGCGACGCGACGCTCCTGATGCCTGCCCGCGTTGGCGACTACACGGACTTCTATGCGTCCATTCATCACGCCACGAACGTGGGAAGCATGTTCCGCCCCGACAACGCGCTACTGCCCAACTACAAATGGGTGCCCATCGGCTACCACGGCCGGGCGTCGTCGCTGGTGGTCAGCGGCACGCCGCTGCACCGCCCACTGGGCCAGACCAAGGCGCCCACCGCCGAGACGCCCAGTTTTGGCCCCTGCCAGCGGCTGGACTGCGAGCTGGAGCTGGGCGCGCTGGTCGGCCCCGGCAATGCGCTGGGCCAGCCGGTGCCGATGGCCGAGGCCGAGGACCGGCTGTTTGGCCTGACCCTGCTCAACGACTGGTCGGCCCGCGACATCCAGGCCTGGGAGTACCAGCCGCTGGGCCCGTTTCTGGCCAAGAACTTCGGCAGCACGCTGTCGCCCTGGGTGGTGACGATGGAGGCGTTGGCGCCTTTCCGCCTGCCTTTTAGTCGGCCCGAGGGCGACCCGCAGCCCCTGCCCTACCTGGACAGCGAGGCCAATCGCCAGGCCGGCGCCATCGACATCACACTGGAGGTGTGGCTGCAAACCGCCGCCATGCAAAAAGCCGGCACAGCGGCCGTGCGCTTGTCGCACAGCAACTTCAAGGACGCCTACTGGACGCTGGCGCAGTTGCTGACCCACCACGCCAGCAACGGCTGCAACCTGCAGACCGGTGACCTGCTGGGCACGGGCACCCAGTCTGGCCCCGACGCCGGCCAGGGCGGGTCACTGCTGGAGCTGTCGGCCGGCGGCAAACAGCCGATCAACCTGCCCGGCGGCGAGCAGCGCACCTTTCTGGCCGACGGCGACACCCTGATCCTGCGCGCCTACTGTGATCGTCCCGGCGCTGCCCGCATTGGTTTTGGCGACTGCGCCGGCACTGTCCTGCCCGCGCCGGGCTGACGCAGCCGTTGGCGCCGAGGCCAAATCCGGCGGCCAGACCCAGCGGCCCAACCCCGGCGGGCAAAAGACTTCACCCCGCCGCCGACTGGCGTTTGGCGGGCCGCAAAATGCCTGGATGCACCCCAACTGTCCGCCTGCTCCTGCTGCTGCCCGTCATGCCACCAGCGCCCTGCGCCACCCCCGCCGGCACGCCAAACGGCCGATGCCATGCGCGACGCGCCTGGCCGGTTTGCTGGCGGTGCTGGCCATGTTGGCGGCCTGCAGTACGCCCCGCCCCGCCAACCCGCCGGTGTTGCTGCTGGGCGAGGTGCACGACAACGCTGCCGGCCACGCGCTGCGCCTGCAAACCCTGACGCAGCAGGTCAACGCCGGCGCCCGGCCGGCGCTGGTGATGGAGCAGTTCGACCGCGAGTTGCAGCCGCAGATCGACCAGGTCCAACAGTACGCACCCGGCATGCCGCCCGGCGACGCCGAAGAGGATGCCGCCATCGACGCGCTGGTCAAACTGGGCAGCCCGGCCACCGGCACGGGCGGCTGGGACTGGGCGCTGTACCGGCCGGTGCTGCGGCTGGCGCTGCGGCACCGGCTGCCGATCGTCGCGGCCAACGTGTCGCGCGTCGACGCACGCCAGGTCATGCAGCAAGGCCTGGCCGCGACGGGATTCAACTCCGCGGTTCCCACCGAGATCACCAGCGCCCAGGCCACCGTCATTGCAGACAGCCATTGCGGGCAGATCAACCCGGCACAAGCCGCCCGGATGGCGCTGGCGCAAGTGGCGCGCGACCAGGCAATGGCGCAAACCGTGGACCGCTACGCCGAGCGGGGCGTGGTGCTGCTGGCCGGCAACGGCCATGTCCGCAACGACATCGGCGTGCCGCGCTGGCTGAGCGCCCAGACCCGCCAGCGCGCCAGGACAATCGCCTACCTCGAGCTTGGCGACGTCCCGCCACCCAACGCCTTCGACGTGACCGTGCCGGTACCCGCACAGCCCCGATCCGATCCTTGCAAGGGCATCACGGCACAGCCGCGCCCGCCGGTGTAGCCGGCAGCCGCTTGGCGTTGCCGCGCCACCAACAGGGCAACTTGCGCAGTACCGCAAGTTGCCCGCATCCACAAACCCGTGGGGAAGTAGCTCGCCGCCCGGCTTGACCTCGATGGCTTCGAGCCAGCGCGTCAAAAATTCACCGCGTCAACGCACGGCGATTTCAATCGGTGCGGGTATCAGGATCATCGCTAGGACATACCCGATTAAAGATCGACTCACTGACACTGCCTTTGCCAATGCCGATCCAACTGTCAGGTTTAATATCGTAGGCCACTGTACCTAAATTCTCTCCCTGAGCCCAGTATTCAGAGAATCTGCTTTCTTCAAGGGTCCGGACACGGCGGTCCTTGCAGTCATATTCCACGTGATTTTTGATGGATAAGACCTTGTTGGAAGCGGCCTTGGCCAGATTGCTCATTTCCCATACCCGCCGCATCGTATTCATCGGGCCCGTTTGGCGAATGGCTGTCGTATCAATGAATCTCTCAGAAGAACTGCCTGCTGGGGTTTTAACTTTCACCCAATCGGCCGCAACGGTTGCGCTCACGAACAACAGCATCAGCGGCAATAGGTTTTTCATGTTGACCTGAAAAATAAAACTCGACAAACAATAATCCAAGCGCTGTGAGATTGTTCAGTGCCAAAGCCTGTTCAGCAACCGTGAGCACGATCAAGTCTGGAATTTCTTCACATGGACTTGCTCGGCTGCGACGGGCTATCAAGCAGGCTTGGTGCCTGGTGATCCCCAAGTGGCGCTAAATTATTTCAGATCAAGTATATATTTGGCCAAGGTGAGCGCGTCTGACTCCGACAACTGCGGTTGCGGCGGCATCATGTCTTCACCCCAAACACCTGAACCGCCGGCTTTGATCTTTTTGGCTAACTTTTCAGCGGCGTTGCTGTCGTTGACATATTTAGATGCCACTTCATTCAGCTTCGGCCCGTATTTTCTTTTATCAAGATAGTGGCATGCCAGGCAATTACTTTTCACCAGTAAATCATAATCAGCGTACGCAAAACCCATCGAGCCTGTCAAGCATGAAAACACCAAGAATTTGATCAATTTTCTCATATAAAAAACCTGAAAAGCCTTAAAAAAATGCGCTGGCACGAAGCGCAGCGCATCTCAGGAGAGCAGTTACTGGGGTGTCACGCGGATGATGACGCCTTGGTCCTCAAACGCCACATACAAATTGCCGTCTGGTCCTTGACTTACCGCCCGGAACCGCCCGGTCACCGTCGGCCAAGAAGCCTGAACTGCAGTAGAAGAAATTCCATCGGCACTGATCTTCAGTACGTCCAGACGGTTTCCGACAGGTGTACCGTGAATGCCGATACCGGAGTACCCAACCACCATGCGACCGTCCCAGTCTTTCCACTGTTTACCAGCCAAGAAAGCGTTGGAGAACATGCCTTGTGACAGCCCGTTGTTGTTCCACGCCGGCTTCATGGCGTTGGGGTAGGTTTTAAGGTCGGTCATCGGCATGAATGCAGCACGCTCTTTGGGGTCCATGGCGCCCATTTGATTGGGTGAATAGCCACAGTAGTCGTCCGGACAGTCCTTGCGCCCCGCCATGTTCGGGCGGGGATCCCAGCCGGCATTGCCACCATTGACCAGCGCCGTCACTTCGTCCGAATGCCATGGGCCGTTTTCAGCGGTGAATGGGCGGCCATCTCCAGGGCGGAAAGCGATGCCTTGCGGATTGCGGTGTCCGTAGGTGTAGATGCGGGGATCAAATCCCGCTGGCGGTTTGTTGCCTGCCGCTGCTTTGCCGTCTCTGTCAATACGCAGTACTTTTCCGGCGATGATCGTGGGGCTTGTTGGACCGACTCCCAAGTGGTTGTCGCCCGTGGTCAGGTAGATAAAACCGTCAGCTGGGCTGAAACGAACCCGACCGCCGTTGTGGGCACCAGGTCCGCCAAACGGATGCTTGGACGCCGCTGGTTTGTAGTTGACATCAGGCACGATGTCTGTGCGGTCAGACACGTTGGTAAATCCCGCGTCTACCTTCATGCGCATCAGTCGGTTATTCAGCTTGCCGTTGAGTTTGGAGCTGGAATAAACATAGATGAAGCGGTTTTTGTCAAAGTCAGGATCGACCTCGACACCCATCATGCCGGCCTGGCCATCACAGAAAAGGTCAGCACTGGACGACGCGTAGCCGGCAACTCCACCGATGGCGTGCAGCTTGTTGATAGTGCCTGAGGGCAGTCGGACAGACAAGCCTTTGCACTTTTCAGTGATGAACATGGTTCCGTCTTTTAAAAAAGACATGTCCCATGGCGAATCAAGCTTGCTGACAAAAACTTCAGTGGTCAGCGTGGGAGTTTGTGCATACAAGCCGCCTGATGCCACCAAGCCTGCTGCGATCAATCCGGCATTTACTATATTGATATTTTTCATTGAATCTCCGATGTTATGAGGTGTGTCCGTCATGAGAGCTTCACAGCTTGTCACGCCTAATGCCCAAAAACCTACCTTTTTCAAGAGCCCCAGTTATTAACAACCGCAGATATACTCTACGATCCAGACAACCGCATAGCTCAATTTTATTATAGCAGAAGCAGATTTCAGATGTGACAGTACAAACACTCATTGACGCTTTCTGAAAGGCAACCGTTTGCAACCAGCCCAAAAGATCACTGCCTGATCCGGCCTTCGACAATGCGGCCAATGTTGAAACAAGCATTTGACGCGGCACCTGGCCCACCCGAGCCGCAATCTGCCGCCCGCAGGTGACCTCGCTGACGTTGCCCGCCCATGGCTGCGACCGCCCTGACCGAGACCGTGATGCCGCCGGTGCCCATCGCCAAGGTCAAGGGTTGGCTGTTGCACGGCTTTGCAGATTGACCTCTGGCAAGGCGCCCAACCCGGCGCGCACGGCCATTCGCTTGTTGCCGGCTGTCCTGAGGGTAGCCCGCGTCCGGGCTCAGCGTCGACCGTGTCGTCCTGACCTCGCTTGCCGGTCGTGCGGCAGGTCTTGTCCCGCTGGCGCGACAGCAAGGGCTAGGCGCCGCCAAATGCCTGGACTTGAAGCGCCCGACAACGCGCGCCCGAGCACGCGGTTTCGGCCGATCCCACCCGACGGCAGCGCACGGCCATCGCGCCCAGCCTGATGCGCGCCACCTTGGCGTGACACAACCGCTCTGCGCGCTTTGATTGACCCCACGTGCAGACACAGTGACTTTTGCCAAATCGAAACCGGTAGCGATAATGGAGATTGATCTTCACCGTTCAGTGTGAGTTGACGAGCGTTTGCACCGCCATGTTGGCGCCGCTTTTGCCGTCCGCTGCGCCGCGGATTACGTGAGGCGGTGAAAGCCGCGCCTTTCGTCCGGTCACAAGTTCTTGCTATCGATGCACCAACGCATGAGGTCTCATGAAAATAGTTGTTCGACTCTTCCGAATTGTTCATGGATTTATGGCGTTGTTATTTGCTGTCGCCGCCTTGATATTAATAGCAATAGCCGCAAGCATGGGCGCAGAAGCGATTGGCGGCGGTCTAACCTCAGCCGCGGCGCAAGAAATAATAGAGGCAGTTGGGCTTCTTGCGGCCGCTGTAGTGGCTCTTCAAATCTCCGAGACAATTACGGAGGAAGAGGTCGTCCGGGACGCTGACATCAGTGCGCCAACCCGGGTCCGACGATTCTTGTCCCGTTTCTTCGTGGTGGTCATTGTTGCGCTCGCAATAGAGGGTTTGGTCGCAACTTTCAAAGCGTTGCATGAGGACATGACGCAACTGACATACGCCGCAATGTTGATCACCGCAGTGGGCATATTGCTTGCGGGGTGGGGTATATTTATCCGACTTAATCGATACGCTGAAGAGCTTGAGCCGGAAGCCATGGCCGATGCGAAGCGTGAGGACAAGAAGTTCAAGGCCTAGCCCTGTCAAGCCGAAGCGATCCAGAATTGATCGCGTCAGCGATTAAAACTACGCTTTGCCAATCGAATAAAACCCCACCGTGGTGTGCCTGACAACGGGATGCTGGATGTAGGCCGGTGGGGTGCGTCGCATGCGGGTCTTCATTTCCGCACGTCTCAGGCCGCCCGTTTGACCGACTCACCCGAGGTCCGCACCGCGCCGCCCAGGCCATGCGGGCGTTGTTGGCGGCAATCGCCACCACCGCCTTCCAGTAGCCGCGTCGCTGCTCCAGGGCCACCGCCCATCGGCTCAGGCTGTCACTTTTACCCTTGGCCGCGTTGGGCACGGCCCGCGCGCCCATCAGCAGCAAGCTGCGCAAGTAGGCGTCACCGGCATGGTTGATGCGCCCGAGCCCGGGCTGTCCTCCAGAGCTGTATTGCCCGATGCCGAACTCACTCATCAGGCCGCGGATGCGGTTGATGCAGGCCATGCGTGCGACAACAAACCCCTGGCGAGCCCGGTGCACCATCAGCCGGGCCTGCTGGTCTTCGGACTTGACCGGCAAAAAGCGCATGTTGGGGCGCTGCAGGGCTTGGCAAATCGCGTCCCCTTGCAGGGCGCGCCGGGCGAGACGCCCGCCCCTTTGCCTGGCGCAGGCTGTCCTCAAGACAGCCGGTGTCCGGGATCAGCGCCTGCCGCTTGGGCTGGCGCAAGCGCACCGCGCCCCCAAGGTTGACGCCGTGCACAGCAAAGATGTTCTTCGCCAAATCGATACTGGTCGCAATAATGGCTCCCCTTCTGCGTGAGTTGATGAAAGTTCGCACCTCCCATCTTGGCCCTGCTCGGCAGTGCGCCGCCTTGCGGATTACTCGGGGTGGGGAAGGCCCTTCTATTCGTTTGGCGTTTCTAGGAGGTGATCTCGATGAAAATTCGGTCGATCGCATTGGCGCTGGTATGAGCTGCGACCCTAGTATGGTTTGGCTGTGCCGCGCGAGTGGTGAAGGTCAATACATTCCGAGTAGGGGATGATGAAATGAATCTTCCATGTTTCAAGAGCATCTACTTCGCAGCGGTCATGTTGACCGCGGTGGCCACGCTCGCGGCATGCGCGCCAATATTCACACCAGTCCCGCCAACGGCCGCGCCGACGGCGGCTCCACCCACTG
>JBKJKU010000295.1:0-4040 GCA_046597355.1 Aquabacterium sp. | reverse complement strand
TATGTCATGGAGCGCGCCCTGGTGCCCGATGTGTCACTGGTGAAAGCCTGGAAGGCCGACACCTCGGGCAACCTCGTCTTCCGCCTCACTGCACGCAACTTCAACCCCGCTGCCGCGATGGCGGGCAAGGTGACGATCGTGGAAGTGGAAGAAATCGTGCCGCTGGGCGCGCTGGCGCCCGATGCCATCCATTTGCCGGGCATTTACGTGCACCGAATCGTGCTCAACGCGGCGCCAGAAAAGCGCATTGAAAAACGAACGATCTCCGAGAAAGCGGGAGTCTGATCATGGCCTGGACACACGACCAGATGGCGGCCCGCGCGGCGCAGGAACTGCACGACGGCTACTACGTCAACCTGGGCATCGGCCTGCCCACGCTGGTGGCCAACTTCGTGCGCAGCGACATCGAAGTCTGGCTGCAAAGCGAAAACGGCATGCTCGGCATCGGCGCCTTCCCTGACGAAGCCGAGGTCGACCCCGACCTCATCAACGCCGGCAAGCAGACCGTGACCACCATCCCTGGCAGCAGCATCTTTGGCAGCCACGACAGCTTTGCCATGATCCGCGGCGGCAAGATCAATTTGTCGATCCTGGGCGCGATGCAGGTCAGCGAAAAAGGCGACCTGGCGAACTGGATGATCCCCGGCAAGATGGTCAAGGGCATGGGCGGCGCGATGGACCTGGTGGCCGGCGTCAAGAGCGTGGTGGTGCTGATGGAGCACGTGGCCCGCCGCAAGGACGGCGGTTTTGATCTGAAGATCCTGCCGCACTGCACCCTGCCGTTGACCGGCGTGGGCGTGGTCGACCGCATCATCACCGACCTGGCCGTGCTTGACGTGACGCCGCACGGCCTGAAGTTGGTGGAAATGGCACCGGGCGTGACCCGCGAGGAGTTGCAGCAGAAGACGGGCGTGCCGCTGCAGTGAGCCCGGCCTGGGGCCAGGTGCGGCCTCAGAGGTCTTCGATGCGCTGGGACGGAAACGTGTCCCAGCCCAGGCAGCCCGGACATTGCCAGAAATGGCGCTGGGCCTCGAAGCCGCAGGCTGCGCAGCGGTAGCGTTGCAGCGGCTTGGCCGCGCGGGCCACGGCGTCGTGCGCAAATTCGCGTGCGGATGCGGGCCAGGTTTCGGTGGGCGTGGCCAGCAGCTCGATGGCTGCCGACAGATTGGGCTGCTCACGCAGCAGATCCAGCAGTTGCGGCGCGCTGCCCGCGGGCACGCCGTCCAGGGTGGCCAGCGCGCGCAGCAGGTCGATGCCGGGGTGCTGGTCAAACAACGGCGCGAGCTCCGCGCGCGCAGCGGCACCTTGGCCGCAGGCCAGCGCGCAGGCCGCGTACTCGCCCGACAGGCGGGCAAAGGTTGCCGGGTCGCGCAGGTGCAATTCAGCCCAGGCGCCGAGCGCCCCGGCAGGGTCGCCCAGCCGTGCCAGGCTCTGGGCCTGCAGCACCAGCGGCCGTGCGGCCTGCGGTGATGCGGCCTGGGCCTTGCCAAGCAGGCTGTTGAACGCCGTGCCGTCCCCTTGCTCGTTGGCCTCCAGCGCCTGCTCGCACAGGTAGTGCGAGATGCGCGTAGCAAAAGATCCTGTGCCGCTTTTCTCCAGCAGCGCAGCGACTTCGGCTGCGGTGCGCCAGTCGCGCGACCGCTCGGCCAGCGACAACAAGGCCAGGCGCGCCTCGGTCTCGAACGGTGTACCCGCCAGCGCCCGGAACGCCTCTTCGGCCCGGTCGAACAGGCCCGCCTTCATGTAGTCCTGCGCCAGCGCATGCTGGGCGCGCTCACGGTCGGCGCTGCTCAGATCGGCGCGTTGCAGCAGGTGCTGGTGCACCCGCACCGCGCGCTCGAACTCGCCACGCCGGCGGAACAGGTTGCCCAGCGCAAAGTGCAGCTCACTGGTGTCGGGGTCGTGCTGCACCGCCTCGATGAAGGCGTCGATTGCCTTGTCGGTCTGCTCGTTGAGCAGCAGGTTCAGGCCCTTGAAATAGGCCTTCGGCGCCTGCCTGTCGGCACGTTTCAATTGGCGTAGATCGATGCGGGACGCGGCCCAGCCCAACAAGAACGCCACCGGCAGCGCCACCAGCAGGCCGAGCAGCAAGCCGGGGGTTTCAAAGTCCATGGGCAGGCTTGACCAGCGTCGGTGCCGGGTTGGCGGGTGCGCATGTGTGTGCAGGTGCCGGTGCCGGTGCCGGTGCAGCTGCCGATGAAGTTGCGGGTCCAGCTGCGGGTGAAATTGCGGGCATGGTCATGGCAACTGCTGGCGCGCTGGCCGGCCGGGCAGCGCTTGTCCGGCTCACAAGCCCTCCCGCGGCGGGTGTTCCGGACCGAACGTGCTGGGCACCGGGGTAGGTGCATCGCTTACCGGGCGCTTGGCCGCCGGCGGTGGCGGTGCATGGCGCTTGGCCACGCGGCGGTGGCGCCACCAGCTGGGCACCATGGCCAATACGCCCAGCGAAGCTCCGGCTGCAAATGCCACCAGCACCACGATCACCATCGGGGCCTTCCACATCGCACCGAAGAACCAGTGCACCACCACCAACTGCTCATTGTTGAGCGCAAAGGCGAACAGGGTGAAGAAGATGAAGGCCCGCAAGGCCCAGAGGATCACACGCATGGGAGAGACATTCTAAGGAGGCAGGCAAGCCGCTCTGCCGCCGCGTGCGCCACTGCGTCGCCTGCCGGCATGAAAACGACAGCCTGACCCGGCGAAGCAGGCAAGAAAATGGGGCCACGCGGGCCCCGGGTCACTCAATTGCCGGCGTTAAGGCGCGGCAGGCAGATCGTCCAGCACCGGCAGCCGTTCGTCCACCGATTCGCGCAGTGCCTTGCCAGGCTTGAAGTGAGGCACCAGCTTTTCAGGGATGGTGACCTTCTCGCCGCTGCGCGGGTTGCGCCCCAGCCGCGGCGGACGCCGGTTGATCGAAAAGCTGCCAAAACCCCGGATCTCGATGCGGTGGCCACGCGCCAGCGCGTCGCTCATTGCATCGAGGATGGTCTTGACCGCGAACTCGGTGTCGCGCTGTGTCAGCTGGCCAAAGCGTTCGGCCAGTTGGTTCACCAGGTCACTGCGGGTCATGAATGAGGTGGCTTACTGCAAGTCTGTGGAGACCTGTCCCTGGTAGGGGACAGGCCGCCTATGGCGGCCAGGGGAGCGCGGTCCCTGTCGAAGGACCCAGCCCGATCCGGGTTTCCCGGTCGGGTTGGGCAGCCCCTTGGGGGTGAGCCCGGACACGATCACTCCAGTGGACTGATCGTGCCTGGCTCACGCCAGGCGACCGGGGCCAACAACTATTCGCGGTTGTCGAGCTTGGCGCGCAGCAAGGCGCCCAGGCTGGTGGTGCCGGCGTTTTCACGCTCGCTGGTCTGCGACAAGCGCGTCATCTGCTCTTGCTGGTCGGCTGCGTCCTTGGCCTTGAGCGACAGCTGGATCGAACGGGCCTTGCGGTCCACGTTGATGATCATGACGTTGACTTCATCGCCTTCCTTCAGCAGGTTGCGTGCGTCTTCAACACGGTCGCGGCTGAGTTCAGAGGCGCGCAAGTAGCCGGTGACATCGTCGTTGAGCTGGATTTCAGCGCCACGGGCGTCCACCGTCTTGACCTTGCCGGTCACCAGCGCGCCGCGATCATTGATCGAGGTGTAGTTGGCAAACGGATCACCGTCGAGCTGCTTGATGCCCAAGCTGATGCGCTCACGCTCCACGTCGATGGCCAGCACCAGGGCTTCGACTTCCTGGCCCTTCTTGTAGTTGCGGACAGCAACTTCGCCGGTTTCGTGCCAGGACAGGTCGGACAGGTGGACCAGGCCGTCGATGCCCGAAGCCAGGCCGACAAACACGCCGAAGTCGGTGATCGACTTGATCGGGCCCTTGACCTTGTCGCCACGGTGCACGGTGCCCGAGAACTCTTCCCAGGGGTTGGCCTTGCACTGCTTCATGCCCAGGCTGATGCGGCGCTTGTCTTCGTCGATCTCGAGCACCATGACTTCGACCTCGTCGCCCAGGGCAACGATCTTGGCCGGGGCCACGTTCTTGTTGGTCCAGTCCAT
>JBKJKU010000241.1:0-8287 GCA_046597355.1 Aquabacterium sp. | reverse complement strand
GCCCGCCAGTGCCGTTGCGTGGGCCACCGGGTCGGGGCCCCAGGCCGGGAACTTGCCGGCGGTGTCTGTCAGCGGGTAGGCGCGAATCTCCGCGACGATATCGGCCATCTTGGCGCCAGAGATGTTGCGCTCGGTGCGCTTGCTGCTGCCCTTGAAGGCCTTGCAGTACACCGAGTCCGACCGGCCCATGGCGTCCCAGGGTGTGGCCTCGTGCACAAAGTCGGTCGGGCAGTCAAACCACTCGCTGCCGGTCCACACCGTCTGGTTTCGGGCCCAGTTGTTCAGGCCCTCGCCCCACTGCTGGTAGAACGTGACCTTGCCATTGCTGGCGACCGAATGCTCGCGGTACTCGGTGAACTGGCGCTTGCCGTTGACGACGACGTTCTGCGCCGCGCTGGCCTTGAACAGCCGCAGGTTGTAGATGCCCGCATTGGTGTAGCTGAACCAGCGCAGCGACACGCCAGCGCTGGGCGTGGCCGTGCTGCTGTCGGCGACGGCGGGCAGATTGGCCTGCGCCACCACCGCCGCGATGTTGCCAGCGGTCAAGCCGGCTGCGGCGCTGACCGCCAGGGCGGCGGTTTTCAAGGC
Organism: Aquabacterium sp.; assembly: GCA_046597355.1. Classification (GTDB taxonomy): domain Bacteria; phylum Pseudomonadota; class Gammaproteobacteria; order Burkholderiales; family Burkholderiaceae_C; genus Pseudaquabacterium. The sequence goes on along the minus strand of JBKJKU010000241.1, from coordinate 7,699 downwards.
GACCTCGCGCTCGGCTTCGTTGGCCGCGCCAGTCACGGCCGGGTCGGTGGCCGCGCTCACCACGGCGGGCAACACGGCCATCAGGCTGTTGCGCTGCGCCGCTGCCAGGTCAGCGCCCGACAAGGGAATGCCTTTGATGTCCAGCGCGCCCTGGGTGTCGCGGGCCTGCTGCTGGGCGGTGAGCACCAGCAACCGGGCCACGGTGGCGGCGTGTTGGCTGGCGGCGTCCGTCTGCTTGCTGAAGTCGGCAAACAGCGAGTTGCTGATGCCCAGCTTGTCCTGCAAGGCGCGTTCGGCGTCGGCCGAACTGCCACCGGCGGCGCCCATCTGCGCGACCACCAGCGTGGTCAGCGGGCTCACCACCGCCGGTTGGTCGGCCGGCGCCTTGAGCACAAAGGCAGTGGTCACTGGCCCGTTGGCCTTGTCCACGGCGCCGGGGGCCACCAGCGCCAGCACCGGGTATTTGCCGGCATCGGCGCTGGGCACCTGCAGCGTCACGTTGCCGTCGTCGGCGGTACTGCCCTGGGTTTCGTCGGTCTCGCAAACGCCGTTGTCGTTTTTGTCCAGGCAGACCAGCGCGCCCTTGATCGGGCCGTCCACCACCATCACCACCTGGGACACGGTGGCGGGTGGCAGCAGCGCTGCATCGCCCGGGCTGTCGGAACTGCCGCCGCAGGCCGACAGCAGGGCGGCGCTGCCGAACAGGCTGCCGATCAAGGCGCTGATCGGGTGGCGGCGGCAGTGGATAGGGAGGCGGAGGTGCGAATAGGCGTGGCGCATGGGGGGGCTCCTGGCGTGGTGTTTGACGGCCGTGCGCGGTGTCTGGCGCACGGGTGCTTGACCTGGCCGGTCAAGACAAAACCACTCTAGGTTTGACGCCCGATTGGGGCGTCATCACGCCATACGAGAGACCCTCATCCGCCGTTGCGGTGGCCGCGTCCGTTGCCCGCTAGGCCTTGAAGTACACGATCTGGTGCGTGCTGGCCAGCAGCTGACCCTGCCGGTTCCAGAGCTGGCCGGTCTGGTCGAAAAAGCCGTTGCGGTAGGCCTGGCCTTGGGCTTGGCCCAGCAGGTAGCCGGTGCCGGTGGCGGCCAGCTGCGCGCCGTCGGCATGGAAGTACACCGTCATCGACACCGTGCCGGCCGGTGTGCGCAGCGCCCGGCGCAGCCAGATGCGCGGGTAGAACAGGTCGGCCAGCGAGGCCAGCGACATGAAATCGAGCGGGCGCGGCGGCTGGTCGCGCAGCCACAGCCGGGTCAGGCTGTCCGCGCTTTCGCGGCCGTCCCACTGCAAAGGGATGCCGCCCTGGATGCCGCGCATCTCGAAGCTGTCGATCCAGGCCACGCTGCCGGCAGGCGCTTGCATCACCGGCAGTGTCTCGGGCGCGGGCACCACGGGCAGGGCGCTGTCGCTGGCGCTCCAGGTCTCGCGCCGTGCTGCGGTCACCACGGTGGCGGTGGTGGTCATTTGCGTGGCGCCGTCAGCGTCAGTCTGGGTCAGCGTGATGCACCAGTGCTGGGTCGAGCGGTTGGTGCGCACCGGCTGGGCACTGGCCTGAAAGGCACCGGCCGCCAGCGCGCCGGCGTAGTTGACCGTCAGCGAGATCGGCTCGCCCAGCAGCGCGGGGTGCTGCATCACGGCGTTGAGCACCACCGCTGCGGTGATGCCGCCGTAGGGCCCCACCATGTTCCAGTAGCGCGGGCTGGTGTGGCCGGCGTAGGTGGCGGCGGGCGGCCCAAGGTCTTGGCCGAGCGGGCGCAAGGCGGCGGCGTCGGCCAGGCGCTCCAGCGCGATGGCGTTGTCAAAAGCGTGGGTGTGCATGCCCGGCAGTGTGCCGGCGGTGCGGCCGGCGGGCAGTCGTCTGCGTGACGTCAGCCCATCCGGGGCTTCGACAGCGCCTTCAGCACGGCGGCAAACAGCGCCTCGGGATCGACCGGCTTGGTGACGAAATCGTCCATGCCGGCGTCCAGGCACAGCGCCCGGTCGGCCGCATAGGCGTTGGCTGTGAGCGCGATGATCGGTACGGTGGCGCCCAGGGCGGTCTGGCGGATGCGGCGTGTGGCGTCCAGGCCGTCCAGGCGCGGCATCTGCATGTCCATCACGATCAGGTCGGGGGGCTGGCGGGCGGCGCACTCGATCGCCTGCCAGCCGTCGCTGGCGGTCTGCACCTGCAGGCTGGCCTCTTCCAGCAGTATCTGCACCACCTCGCGGTTGACCGGCTCGTCTTCAACCAGCAGCACCTGGCGACCGGCATGGTCGCGGCGCAAGGCCGCCTCGGCCGCCCGCGCGCGCCACTGGTCGGGGTCGTCGGGCGCGGGCATGTTGCTGCGCGCCAGGCGGGCGGTGAACCAGAACCGGCTGCCGACACCGGGCTGGCTGTGCAGACCGGCCTCGCCTCCCATGAGTGCGGCCAGCCGGCGGGTGATGGCCAGGCCCAGGCCGGTGCCGCCGTAGCGGCGGGTGGTGGAGTTGTCGGCCTGCTCGAAGGTCTTGAACAGGCGTGACTGCACCGCCGCGTCAATGCCGATGCCGGTGTCCTCCACCTCTAAGCGCAGCAGCACGCTGTCGGCGTCCTCGGCCAGCATGGCCAGTCGCAGCGTGACCGTGCCGGACTCGGTGAACTTGATCGCGTTGGTGGCGTAGTTCAGCAGCGCCTGTTGCAGCCGGGTGGCGTCGCCCCGCAGGCCGCGGGGCAGCGCGCACAGCTCGACCTGCAGCCGCAGGCCCTTGGCCTTGGCCCGGTCGGCAACCAGACTGCCGACATGCCGCACCAGCCGATCGACCTCCACCGGCGCCGCATCGAGCGTGAGCTTGTCGGCCTCGATCTTGGACAGGTCCAGGATGTCGTTGATGATCTGCAGCAGGTGCTGGGTGGCCGTGTCGATGTGGTCGAGCCGGGGCGACTGCTGCGGCGTCAGGCCGCCGCGCCGCAGCAGGCTGGCCATGCCCAGGATGGCGTTCATCGGCGTGCGGATCTCATGGCTCATGTTGGCCAGGAAGGCACTCTTGGCGCGGTTGGCGGCCTCGGCCACGTCGCGGGCCTGCACCAGCCCGAGGTTGGCGATCTCCAGCTCCGAGGTGCGCTGTTGCACCCGCTGCTCAAGTTCGGTGTTGAGCTGGTGCAGCGCCGCCTCGACGTGCTTGCGGTCGCTGATGTCGCGGGCCGATACAAACAGCAGCGGCCGCTCAGCCAGTGTCACCGCGTAGCCGCTGATCTCGACGTCCAGCAGCGTGCCGTCGCTGCGCCGCAGCCGGGTCTCCAGCAGGCTTTGCGGCGGCTGCGCCACCAGCTGGGTCAAGGCCTGCAGCAGGCCACCCGCCCCCGGGTGGGCGTCCCACTGCTGCAGGTTCATGCCGATCACCGCCGCACGCGGCTGGCCCAGCATGCGGGCAAAGGCGTCGCTGGCTTCGACCACAGTGCCGTTGGCATCCAGGATGTGGATGCCGTCGCTGGCGCCGCGCAGCAGCGCCAGGTTGCGCTCGGTCTGCTGGCGTTGCCGGCGTATCGACCGCCACAGCAGCCCGCACGCCAGCGTGGTCAGTACCGCGAAGGCGGCGAGCTCGGCCAGCGAGTTGCGCACTTCGCCGCGCCAGTCGGCCAGGTAATCCTCGGTGGCCAAGCCGACCACCAGCAGAAACGGCAGGCCGGCCAGCCGGCGGTAGCTCAGGGTGCGCTCGATGCCGTCGGCGGTGCGCTGGCTAAGGTAGGTGCCAGAGGTCTGGCCAGCGGCCAAGGCGCGCCGCAACTCGGGCGCGATGACCTGGCTGCCCACGGTCTGGGCCGCGTCGACCGGCGACGGCGGGTGGCGCACCACCACACCGTAGTCGCCATCCCGCAGTGCCACCGCGCCTTTTTGTCCCAGCTGCACCTTGGCCAGCAGGTTCTGCAAGTGCTGCAGCGGAACGCTTGCCGAAACCACACCGCCAAAGCTGCCGTCGGCCCGGCTGATGCGCCGCGTCAGCGCCACCAGCCAGACGCCGGTGACCCGGCCCAGGATCGGTTTGGTGACATGCAGGCCGGTATCGGGCCGGTCGCGCAGCGCCAGGAAAAACTCGCGGTCGGCCCAGCTGCTCCTGGCCTGCGGATTCACGTCCGGGCCCAGCACCACTGTGCCGGTGGGGTCGGCCACCCGGATGCCGGTGCTCTCGGTCAACAGGGGCTGGTAAAACTGGATCAGCGCGGTGGTGCGGTCGGCATCAAAGCTGCCGCGGTTGCGCAACTGCTGTTCCAGGTCGGCGGCCACGGTCTGCAAAGCCAGGTCGATCTTCTGCACCGACCCGGTGATGTTCTGGTCCAGCACCAGCGCCAGGTTCTGGCTGTTGGCCTCGGCCGCTTTTTGGTAGTGCTCACGGCTGTCGCGCAGCGTCTGGGTGACCCACAGCGCGGCGGTTGCGTTGACCGCGAGCAACGCGGCCAGCAACAGGCCGAGCGGACGGTTGGAGACGGTGGGCAGAGGCATGTACTGCAGTGCACTCGGCAAACGGCGGACACAGTCATCCCCCGGTGGGCGCAATGTATCCGGGCACTGCGCCCTGCCATCGATGCCATCGATGCCATCGATGCCATCGATGCGACTGCGCTGCGCGATGGACGCGCAGCGCGTGTCGGCACGGGCGCGCATCGGGTCGGGCCGTGCGCGGTTGCCTGCCGCAGGCCGGTGGCGCCTGGCGGCGTCAATCCCAGGCGGACCCCAGCCGGATGGGCGCCGCAGCGGTGGGCGGGGTGGGCAGGGGCGGCGTGGGCACGGGCGGGGTGGGCAGGGGCGCCAGGCCGGCGAGCGGGCTGTCGGCCGCTGCGGCCACGCGCTCGAACAGCGCCGCCACCGCCGGCGGGATGAACCGGCTCAGGCCGCCGTAGAGATGCCGGTCGCCCTGGTGGTGCTGCTGGCTGACGTGAAAGCGCAGCGGCACCACCAGCGCCAGGTGTTGCTTGGCGCGGGTCATTGCCACGTACAGCAGGCGCCGCTCCTCGGCCACCGCCGCGGCCGAGCCGGTGGCCAGGTCGGCCGGCATGCAGCCGTCCACCACGTTCAGGACAGTCACGGCGTTCCACTCCTGGCCCTTGGCTGAATGGATGGTGGACAGGATCAGGTAATCCTCGTCTTGGTGCGGCGGGCCGGACTCGTCGCTGGTGGCCTCGGGTGGGTCGAGCGTGAGCTCGGTCAGGAAGCGCTCGCGGCTGGCCGTGCCGGCAGCCAGGCGCTGCAACTGGTCGAGGTCGAGCTGGCGCACCGGCGCGTCGTCGCTGTAGAGCCGCTGCAAATGCGGCGCGTACCAGGCCAGCACGGCGGTCAGCTCGTCGGGCCAACGGCCGGGGCAGGCGCCGGTCGCTGGGGAGGCAGGGGCGGTTGCGCTGGCCAACTGCAAGCCGGCCAGCAGCGTTGTCAAGGCCAGCCAGTCGGTGCGCGCTGCCGGTGGCGGCACAAACGCCTGGATGGCCTCGGCCGGCTGCGGCGCTGCCGCCACCGCGTCCAGCAGGCGCCGGGCCTGGGCCGGCCCAAAACCGGGCAGCAGCTGCGCCACCCGAAAGCCCGCCAGCCGGCAACGCGGGTTTTGGGCCCAGCGCAGCACCGCCAGAAAGTCCTTGATGTGCGCCGCCTCCAAGAACTTCAGCCCGCCGAACTTGACAAACGGGATGTTGCGGCGCGCCAGCTCCAGCTCCAGCGCGGCACTGTGGTGGCCGGTGCGGAACAACACCGCCTGCTGCTTGAGCCGCAAGCCGCCCTCGCGCTGCGCCAGCACATGGTCGGCCACCCACCGTGCCTGGGCCAGCTCATCGGTCACCGTCACCAGCAGCGGGCGTTGGGCGCTGGGGCGGTCGCACCACAAGGTCTTGGCATGGCGCTCGGGCGCCAGCGCGATCACGGCATTGCTGGCGTCCAGGATCGGTTGGGTCGAGCGGTAGTTGCGGTCCAGCGTGATGACCCGGGCGGCGGCACCAAATTGCGCCGCAAAGCCCAGGATGTTGCCGACCTCGGCGGCGCGAAAGCTGTAGATCGATTGCGCGTCGTCACCCACCACCGTCAGGCCCTGGCCATCGGGTTTGAGGCGCTGCAGGATGCCGGCCTGCAGCCGGTTGGTGTCCTGGTACTCGTCGACCAGCACCTGGTCGAAGCGCGCGCCCAGATGAGCCGCCAGGCCCGCGTCAGCCATCATCTGGTGCCAGGCCAGCAGCAGGTCGTCGTAGTCCAGCGTGTGCTGGCCGAGCTTTTCGGCGGCGTAGGCGCGAAACAGCGCTTTCAGGTCGTCATGCCACTCGGCGCACCACGGAAAATCCTCGCGCAGCACCTCGGCCAGTGGCAACTGGCGGTTCACGCAACGGCTGTAGATCGACAGGCAGGTGGCTTTGAGCGGAAAGCGCTTGCGCGTGGCTGCCAGCCCCTGCTGCTGGCGCATCCAGGCCATCAGGTCCTCGGCATCACCGCGGTCGATGATGCTGAACGGCTCGGGCAGGCCGATGGCCGGTGCGTACTCGCGCAGCAGCCGGGCGCCGATGGCGTGAAAGGTGCCCGCCCACGGCAGCACGGGCGGCGCCTGGGTGGCGCGCAGGCCCAGCGCCTGGTGCAGCACCCGGCCGGCGCGCTGGGCCATCTCTTGCGATGCCCGGCGCGAAAACGTCAGCAGCAGCAGCCGGTGGGGGTCGGCGCCGTCCAGCACCAGCCGGGCCACCCGGGCGGCCAGTGTCAGGGTCTTGCCGGACCCGGCGCCCGCCAGCACCAGCAGTGGCGCATGGCCGTGGGCCACGGCAGCCTGCTGCTGGGGGTTGAGGGTGGCGAACGGGTCGGGGGAGATGTGCCGAAATGTCTGCACCGCGTGTCGGGGCGCTGTGGCTGGCGAGACAATGGCGGCTGCGGGGCGCCGTGAGGCTGTTTCAGTCACGGTCAGGACCTTGCTTTAGGCGCCAGGGGCAAACCCCTTTGGCCCGCCCGACACCGCAAGAATACTGTATAAACCACCAGCTCACCCGCCCCTGCGGCGCATCCAGGCCCTTGCGGCCCCATGCCGCCAGCCCCCGGGCCTGCCGACGAAAGAACACCCCATGAGCACTGCCACCCCCGCACCTGACCTCTTTGGCGACCGCCCCGCCGCCACCCCTGCCGCGCCCACCGGCGCTGGCCCGGCTGCCGCTGCGCCCACCGGCGCTGCCCCCGCTGCCACTGCGGCCACCGTTGCCCCCGCTGCCGCCGGCAAACCCGCAGCCCCGGCGCGCGCCGCTGCCGCCAAAGCCGCACGCACGGTGCGCGCCCCGCTGCCGCCCCAGGCCATCAGCGCCGAGGTGCTGGCTGAAAAATACGCCAAGGGCGACGAGACCACGCAAGACGATGTGCGCCGCCGCGTTGCCCGCGCCCTGGCCGTGGCCGAGCCGGCAGCGCAGCGCGCCGCCTGGGAGGCCCGGTTCCTCGACGCCCAGCGGCGCGGCTTTGTGCCGGCCGGGCGCATCAACTCGGCCGCCGGCACACCGCTGGCTGCCACGCTGATCAACTGCTTTGTGCAGCCGGTGGGCGACTCCATCGCGCATGTGGAAGACGGCCACCCCGGCATCTACACCGCGCTGACCGAGGCGGCCGAGACCATGCGTCGGGGCGGCGGGGTCGGTTATGACTTTTCGCGCATCCGCCCGCGCGGTGCTTGGGTCGGCAGCACGCAAAGCAGCGCTTCCGGGCCGGTGAGCTACATGCGCGAAAAGTCATAACCGAC
>JBKJKU010000318.1:0-2956 GCA_046597355.1 Aquabacterium sp. | reverse complement strand
ATATCTACCCGCCGGTTCCGTCGATGCGCATCATCGGCGACATCATGGAATACACGGCCGGCCACATGCCGCGCTTCAACTCGATCAGCATCTCGGGTTACCACATGCAGGAAGCCGGGGCGAATCAGGCGCTGGAACTGGCCTTCACGCTGGCAGACGGCAAGGAATATGTAAAAACCGCCATTGCCACCGGGCTGGATGTGGACGGATTTGCCGGCCGCCTGAGCTTTTTCTGGGCCATCGGCATGAACTTTTATCTGGAGATCGCCAAGATGCGCGCGGCGCGCCTGCTGTGGTGCCGGATCATGAAAGGCTTTGATGCCAAGAACCCCAAGAGCCTGATGCTGCGCACCCACTGCCAGACCTCGGGCTGGAGCCTGACCGAGCAAGACCCGTACAACAACGTGGTGCGCACCACGGTCGAGGCGATGGCCGCGGTGTTTGGCGGCACGCAGAGCTTGCACACCAATAGTTTTGACGAGGCAATAGCGTTGCCCACCGAGTTTTCGTCCCGCATCGCCCGCAACACCCAGCTGATCATTCAGGAAGAGACCCACATCACCAGCGTGGTCGACCCCTGGGCCGGCAGCTACATGATGGAAAAACTCACCCAGGACATGGCCGATGCCGCCTGGGCGATCATCGAAGAAGTCGAGGCGATGGGCGGCATGACCCAGGCGGTGGATTCGGGCTGGGCCAAGCTCAAGATCGAGGCGAGTGCGGCCGAGAAGCAAGCCCGCATCGACTCGGGCCGCGACGTGATCGTCGGTGTCAACAAGTACAAGTTGAAGACCGAGGACGCGATCGAGGCGCGTGAGGTGGACAACGTGATGGTGCGTGATGGCCAGATCAAGCGGCTGCAAGACATCAAGGCCAGCCGCGACAACGTGGGGGTGGCGCAGGCGCTGGCCCAACTGACGGATGCCGCGCACTCAGGCGAGGGCAACCTGCTGGGCTTGACCATCCAGGCGATGCGCTTGCGCGCCACGGTAGGCGAGGTCAGCGACGCGCTGGAGACGGTCTACGGCCGCCACCGCGCTGACATCCAAAAGGTGACTGGCGTCTACGCCGCCGCCTACGACTCGGCCGAGGGCTGGGAGAAGCTGCAACACGAGATCAATGCATTTGCCGACGCCCAGGGCCGGCGCCCCCGCGTGATGATCGCCAAGCTGGGCCAGGACGGCCATGACCGCGGGGCCAAGGTGGTGGCCACGGCCTTTGCCGACCTGGGCTTCGATGTGGACATGGGCCCGCTGTTCCAGACGCCCGAGGAATGCGCCCGCCAGGCGATTGAAAACGATGTGCACGCAGTGGGCATCTCCACCCTGGCGGCCGGCCACAAGACGCTGGTGCCGGCGATCATTGCCGAGCTCAAGAAGCAGGGCGCGGACGACATCATCGTGTTTGTCGGCGGCGTGATCCCCAAGCAGGACTACGGCTTTTTGTTCGACGCCGGGGTCAAGGGCATTTACGGCCCGGGCACACCCATCCCCGCCAGCGCCAAGGATGTGCTGGAGCAGATCCGGGCGGCGCAAGCGGCTTGAGCGCCTGCGTCTTATCCCGCACTTTGCCATCCACCAGCGCTTGCACGCCTTGCCGCGATGACCGTTGACGCCGCCCCGGGCGCTGCACAGCTGGCGCTGGCTGCCGCCTCCGAAGACGACTTCGATGCTTTGCTGGCGCTGCGCATGGCGGCCATGCGAGAAAGCCTGCAACGCCTGGGCCGCTTTGACCCGCAACGCGCCCGCGAGCGGTTGAGCCGGGCCTTCGAGCCGGCCCACACCCGCCACATCCTGCTGGCCGGCGAGCCGGTCGGTTTTGTTGTTCTGCTGCCCATGCCCGCTGACCATCCCGACCACCTGGTGCTGGACCACCTCTACATCGCGCCGCAGGCCCAGCGCCAGGGTGTCGGCAGCTGGGTCATGGCCCAGGTGCTGGACGAGGCCGACCGGCTGGCGCTGCCGGTTCGGGTGACGGCCTTGAAGTTGAGCGACGCCAACGCCTTCTACCTGCACCACGGTTTTGAGCTGCAGCACGAGAGCGAGTGGGACCTGCACTACCTGCGCCCGGCGATAGGGCTGACCCATGGCTGAGAACCCGAGCGCGCTTGCCCCAGATCTGCCCGCTGCCGACCTGGCGCTGTGGGCCGCCGTGACCGGCGCCCCTGGCCCGGCCCAGCGCCGCGCCGTGGCCAAATCCATCACGCTGCTGGAGTCCACCCGGCCCGACCACCGCTTGCGCGCCGACGCGCTGCTCAATGCGCTGCTGCCTGCGTGTGGACAGTCGTTTCGCCTGGGCATCAGCGGTGTGCCAGGGGTGGGTAAAAGCACCTTCATCGAGGCGTTGGGCCTGGTCTTGATCAACCAAGGTCACCGGGTTGCGGTGCTGGCGGTGGACCCGTCGTCGTCGGTGTCGGGCGGCTCGATCCTGGGCGACAAAACCCGGATGGAGCGCCTGTCGATGGACGAGCGGGCCTACATCCGACCCAGCCCGGCCAGTGGCACGCTGGGCGGCGTGGCTGAAAAAACCCGCGAGGCGATGCGGGTCTGCGAGGCCGCCGGCTTCGATGTCGTGATCGTCGAGACCGTCGGCGTGGGCCAGAGCGAGATCGCGGTGGCCGGCATGACCGACATGTTTGTGCTGCTGCAACTGCCCAACGCCGGTGACGACCTGCAGGCCATCAAGAAAGGGGTGATGGAGCTGGCCGACCTGGTGGTGATCAACAAGGCCGACCTGGGTGAGGCGGCGGCAACCCGGGCGCGGGCGCAGATCACCTCGTCGCTGCGGCTGATCGCCAGCAACGGCGCGCACGGCCCTCGCAACGGGCATGCCGCCGATGCTGAACACGGCGCCCACGCCGCCCACGCCGACCACGCCGACCACCCCCAGCACCCCCAGCACGACAACACCGTCTGGCAGCCGCAGGTGATGCAGCTCAGCGCGCTCAAGGGCTCGG
>JBKJKU010000288.1:0-6382 GCA_046597355.1 Aquabacterium sp. | reverse complement strand
GCCCTGGCATGGCGATCGGCGTCGGCGGCAGACCGGTGCGGGTGTAGGTGTTGAACGGGGTGTCGGCTTGCAGATCGCGCTTGCGCAGGTTGCCGCTGAAGTCCAGCCCCACCGCATCGGCCACGCCATAGATCACCGTCGGGTCGGTCTGCAGCGGCATGCCGATGCGCAGCCGGTTGATGAACACCCCGGCAATTTGCCGACGGTCGCTGGCCAGTCCGGTCTCTTTTTCCACGATCGACGCCAGCACCAAGGCCTGCTCGGCGGTCTGCAGGGGCAGGTTGGCGGCGCGGCTGGCCCAGACCTCATCCAGCTTCTGGCGCTGCATCGCCGCGGCGCGGCGCAGCACAGTCAGGTCGCTGACACCGCGGCTGTAGAGGTAGGTGTCGGGGTAGAAGCGGCCTTCGGGTGGGCTGCCGGGTTGACCGATGGCGGCCATCAGCGCGGCGTCCGTCAGCCCGGCACCGGCCGGTTTGAGGTGCGGAGCCCGCGCCAGTGCGGCGCGGAACTGGCGAAAGGTCCAGCCCTCGATCAGGCGCACCCGCTCAAAGGCCTCATCACCTTGCACCAGCTTGGCCAGCAGGCTGCGCGGTGTCACGCCGGGCTCCAGCTCGTAACTGCCGGCACGGATACGCCGGGCCTGGCCGCTCCAGCGGAACCACTGGTACAGCGCGGCAGGTTCGGTCTGGACGCCGGCGCGCACCCAGGCGTTGGCGACCTCCCGCGCCGTCGTGCCGGGCTCGATCGACAACTCAACCGCTGCGCTGCCCAGGGCCAGCGGCCGGTCCAGCCACCACCAGACGGCAGCGGCCGACGCGGCAGCCGTCAACACGACCAACAACAACAGGGTGCGCCAGACTTTCATTCGGCCAGCGCGCGCAGCGGACACCTGGACACCAGGCCAAGCGCCGGCACGTCGACAGTAGACATGGGGGCGTGATGATAATCGGCACCATGAACTCAACCACGCTTCACGACGGCGCTGTGCGCCTGGCCGATTGGGGCCTGATCCGCGCGCAGGGCGCCGACGCCGCCAGTTTTCTGCAGGGCCAGCTGACGCAGGACGTGGCCTCGCTGGCCGAAGGCCGCGCCCGGCTGGCCGGCTTTTGCTCGGCCAAGGGCCGGCTGATGGCCAGCTTTGTGGTCTGGCGCGCCGACCGCGAGACGTTTTACCTCGCCTGCAGCGCCGACCTGCTGGCGCCCACGCTCAAGCGCCTGTCGATGTTCGTGATGCGTGCCAAGTGCAAGCTCAGCGATGTGTCGGCCGACATTGCGCTGCACGGCCTGGTGGGCGCGCAGGCGGTATCGGCGCTGGGCGCCGGCGGCGTCGCTGGCCCGTGGACGGTGGTTGCAAGCGGTGACCAGCAGCTGATCCGCCTGCCCGATGCCGAGGGCTTGCCGCGCTGCCTGCTGGCGGTGCCGGCCGCGTCCGCCCTGCCTGCCGCGGTCTTGGCATTGCCGCCACTGGCACCCGACGACTGGGCCTGGCTGGAGGTGCGCAGCGGCGTGGTGCGCATCGTTGCTGCCACCACCGAGCACTTCGTGCCGCAGATGGTCAACTTCGAACTGGTGGGCGGCGTCGATTTCCAAAAAGGTTGCTACCCCGGGCAAGAGGTGGTGGCGCGCAGCCAGTACCGCGGCACGCTCAAGCGCCGGTTGATGGCGTTTGACTGCGCGGCAGCGATGGCGCCGGGGCAGGACGTGTTCCACAGCAACGACCCGGGCCAGCCGGCCGGCGAGGTCGCCTTGGCGGCGTTGCGGCCGGATGGCAGCAGCAGTGCGCTGATCGAAGTCAAACTGGCCGCGCTGGACAGTGGCAGCCTGCACCTGGGTGCCGCCGATGGGCCGGTGCTGCTGCGCGCCACCCTGCCCTACGCCATCCCGACCGACGCGGGCTGATGCCCACCGGGCCCGCCCCCGCGGCGCTGCGGCTGTACGTCTACTACCGGGTGGCCGGTCCGGCGCTGGGCGCCACCGTGCAGGCGGTGGGCCTGGTGCAGGCCGCGCTGCTGGCCGCCCACCCCGGCCTGCAGGCCGAGCTGTTGCGCCGCCCGGCACCGGACCCGGATGAGGTGACACTGATGGAGGTGTATGCCGGCAGCGTGACCCCTGCGCTGCTGACTGCCATCGAGCAAGCAGCCGCAGCGCTGCCCCAGCCGCGCCACAACGAGCTGTTTGAGGTGCTCGACCAAGCCGGCCCGCCGGCTACCGGCGTTTGATCCTCGCAGTGCCTTGGTCCTCAAAGTGCCTTGATCCTCACAGCGCCTTGACCATGGCCTGGTGCGGGATGTCGGCCTCCTCAAACGCCGGCCCCTGCGCCACAAAGCCCGCCCGGCTGTAAAAAGTTACTGCCGAAGCCTGTGCATGCAGCAAAACCTGCTGGTCGCCGCGCTCGCGGGCGGCGTGCACCAGCGCGTCCAGTACCGCCCGGCCAATGCGGCTGCCGCGCAGTGGCGCCAGCACCGCCATGCGGCCGATCTTCGACACACCCGGTGTGTGCTCCAGCAAGCGTCCGGTGGCCAGCGCCAGGCCAAAGCGGTTGTAGGCCACGGCATGCAGCGCCTGCGCGTCGGCCGCGTCCCGTTCCAGCTCGGCCGGAATCTTCTGTTCGACGACAAACACCTGGGTGCGCAGTGCAGCGGCGTCGCCGCCCAGCAGGTCCCAGTTGCCTGTCTGCACATCGATCATCGGCCGGCCTGCCTCGAAGGCCGTCAGCACCTCACGCAAAGCTGGCGGCACCGGCAGGCTGGTTTGTGTCGCCGGGTTGGCAAACACATAGACCAGCTCGCCGCCCACCAGCAACTCGTCACCACGGAACACGCCGCCGGCCAGCACCATTGACGAATTGCCGATGCGCGCGGTCTTGATGCCCACGTCGATCAGCTCGTCGTAGCGGGCCGAGGCGTTGTACTCCAGCGTGGCCTTGCGCACGTACAGGTCGCCGCCGAGTTGGTCCATCGTGGCCTGGTACGGCAGCGCCATCGCCCGCCAGTAGCCGGCCACCGCGGTGTCCAGGTACATCAGGTAGTGGCCGTTGAAGACGATTTTTTGCAGGTCCACCTCGGCCCAGCGTACCCGCAGGCGTTCGAAGTGACGGAAGTCGGCGCGTGTGGTCATGGGTGGGGAGGGCTCCAGGCGGGGTACAGGGCGGTGGTCGCAATGTCCAGGGCCAGCGCGGCCTCTTTCAGCACCCGGCCCATCTTGATGACGTCATGCGTCAGGCCGCGGTACAGCGCCCGCTGCACACCGATGTGCGCGGGCAATGAGGCCCAGCAAGCTGGTCATCGCTGGGCTCAAAAGCTGTGTTGTCACCAACGGATCACGCTGCAGTCGAGGCTTTAAGGATACTGCCGCTCTGGATTCCAACCCCGCAGGAGACTCATCCCCCCATGGCCCGCATCCTCTACCTGACCCAGATCGAAATCGACCCCGGCGCGGTGCGCTGCCTGCCCGAGGAATGCCAGCGTGTGGGGATCCACAAGCCGTTGATCGTCACCGACGCCGGCGTGCGCGCCGCCGGCGTGCTGGACCTGGCGCTGGCCGCGCTGGGCGCCCTGCCCCACGCGGTGTTCGACGGCACGCCCAGCAACCCGACCGAAGCCGCGGTGCGTGCTGCGGTCGAGGCCTACCGGGCCAACGGCTGTGACGGGCTGATCGCTGTGGGCGGCGGCTCGTCAATCGACCTGGCCAAGGGCGTGGCGATCCTGGCCACCCATCCGGGGGCGCTCAAGACCTACGCCACGATCGAAGGCGGCAGCCCCAAGATCACCGACGCAGTGGCGCCGCTTATCGCCGTGCCGACCACCGCCGGCACCGGCAGCGAGGTGGCCCGCGGCGCGATCGTGATCGTCGACGACGGCCGCAAGTTGGGCTTCCACAGCTGGCATCTGATGCCCAAGGCTGCGATCCTCGACCCCGACCTGACGCTGGCGCTGCCGCCCGGCCTGACAGCCGCCACCGGTATGGACGCCATCGCACACTGCCTGGAAACCTTCATGGCGCCGGCCGTCAACCCGCCGGCCGACGGCGTCGCGCTGGACGGCCTGGCGCGCGGCTGGGCCCACATCGAGCGCGCCACCCGCGACGGCCAGGACCGTGAGGCGCGCTGGAACATGATGAGCGCCAGCATGCAGGGCGCGCTGGCGTTCCAAAAAGGCCTGGGCTGCGTGCACTCGCTGTCGCACAGCCTGGGCGGTGTCGATCCGCGCTTGCACCACGGCACGCTCAACGCCATGTTCCTGCCGGCGGTGGTGCTGTTCAACGCGCCTGCCCCGTCGATCCAGGACGAGCGCCGCTTGCAGCGCATGGCGCAAGCCATCGGCCTGGCCGGTTGTGACGCCCAAGGCCAGGCGCTGGCCGATGCGATTCGGGCGCTGAATGCCCGCCTCGGCCTGCCGAGCGGCCTGGCGGCGATGGGCGTGACGCCGGATCTGTTTGAGCGGGTGATCGATGGCGCCATGGCCGACCACTGCCACAAGACCAACCCGCGCATTGCGACCCGGGGCGAATACCGGGCAATGCTGGAAGCCTCGATGTAAGCCCGGCGGCCGGTGCGGCCCCAAAAAAAAGGCGCCCGCGGGCGCCTTTTTTGGGTGCTGCCCGGGCTGAGCCCAGGTAAATCACCCCATGTGCAGGCCGCCGTTGCAGCTGAAATCGGCGCCGGTGGTGAAGCCGGAATCGTCCCCTGCCAGCCAAGCGCAGATCGAACCGATCTCGTCGGGCGTGCCCAGGCGCTTGACCGGAATGGTGGCGACGATTTTCTCCAGCACTTCCGGCTTGATAGCGCGGACCATGTCGGTGCCGATGTAGCCTGGGCTGACCGTGTTGACCGTCACGCCCTTGTTGGCCATCTCTTGCGCCAGGGCCATCGTGAAGCCGTGCATGCCGGCCTTGGCGGCCGAGTAGTTGGTCTGGCCCGACTGGCCTTTTTCGCCGTTGACCGAGCTGATCTGGATGATGCGGCCCCAGCCCTTTTCGACCATGCCCGGCACCACTTGCTTGGTGACGTAGAACATGCTGTTCAAGTTGGTGTCGATGACGGCCTTCCAGTCGTCGGGCGACATCTTGAGGAACATGCGGTCACGCGTGATGCCGGCGTTGTTGACCAGCACATCGATCGTGCCGTGCTCGGCCACCGCCTTGGTGAAGGCGTCAACCGTCGAATCCCAATCCGCAACGTTGCCGACCGAGGCGTAGAAGTCGTAGCCCAGCGCCTTTTGCTCGTCCAGCCATTTGGTGAAATCGCGGCTGGGGCCGCAACCGGCGATGACCTTGAACCCGGCCTTGTTCAGGCGCTGGCAGATGGCCGTGCCGATGCCGCCCATGCCGCCTGTGACGTACGCTACTTTTTTGGACATTCATCTCTCCTGTGGTGTTGGAAATTCGGCCCGAAGGCCACTGTGTTTTCGCGTGAAGTGCGGGTCGGTGCGGGTCCTGCCCCTGCACCAGACCACCGCTGCCTGCAGCCTGTCTGCAAGCCCGGTGGCGGTCAACCGGGTTCGCCCTGACCGGGGCGTTCAAACGCTGCGCTGGCTCAGCGCTCGACCGTCAGCGCTCGACCGTCAGTGCCACGCCCATGCCGCCGCCAATGCACAGCGAGGCGATACCCTTCTTGGCATCACGCTTGATCATCTCGTGCAGCAGCGTGACCAGGATGCGGCAACCGGACGCTCCGATTGGGTGACCGATCGCAATCGCACCGCCGTTGACGTTGACCTTGGCCATGTCCCAGCCCATTTCCTGGTGCACGGCACAGGCTTGGGCGGCAAAGGCCTCGTTGATCTCCAGCAAGTCCAGGTCGGCCGCCTTCCAGCCCGCGCGCTCCAGGGCCCTGCGGGCGGCGGGCACCGGGCCCATGCCCATCATTGACGGGTCCAGGCCGGCACTGGCGTAGCTGGCAATGCGCGCCAGCGGCGTCAGGCCCAGCGCGGCGGCCTTGGCGGCAGACATCACCATCACGGCGGCCGCGCCGTCGTTCAGGCCCGAGGCGTTGCCGGCAGTCACCGAGCCGGCCTTGTCAAATGCCGGACGCAAGCCGGCCAGCGCGTCGGCGCTGGTCTTCTTGTTGATGAACTCGTCGGCCGCAAACAGGATCGGGTCGCCCTTGCGCTGGGCAATGCTGACCGGCACGATCTCGTCCTTGAAGCGGCCGGCCTCTTGCGCGGCGCTGGCCTTCATCTGGCTGCCCAGCGCCAGCGCGTCCTGCTGTTCGCGGGTGATGCCGTATTTTTTGGCCACGTTCTCGGCGGTGATGCCCATGTGGTACTGGTTGTAGACGTCCCACAGACCGTCGGTGATCATGGTGTCGACCAGCTTCCAGTCGCCCATGCGCTGGCCGTCGCGCGAGTTCGGCAACACGTGCGGCGCGGCGCTCATGTTCTCC
>JBKJKU010000180.1:0-6815 GCA_046597355.1 Aquabacterium sp. | reverse complement strand
AGGTGTCTTGTGTCGACACGGTGGCCAAGAAAAGCAGCTTTATCCGTCAGGTGGCGGCGGAGCTGCGGCTGGGCAATCTGCGCGGCCTGCATGCCCGGGTCGAGAACCTTGATCCGGTCGACAGCCGGTACGGCGTGATCACCTCACGAGCGTTCGCTTCTCTGGCTGATTTCACGGCCTTGTCCCAGCATGTGTTGGCTGACCATGGTGTATGGATGGCGATGAAGGGCCGTCATCCGCAGGATGAGCAAGCCCAGCTGACGCCCGGCGTGCGGGTGTTTCACGTGGAACAATTGCAGGTGCCTGGCCTGGATGCCCAGCGTTGCCTGGTCTGGATGCGCCGCACAACCCTCTGATTTGCGGCCTGTGCCCTGACATCAGCAAAGCGACGGCCACTGGGATTGTTCAAACAGAGATGGCGGCGCGGCGATACTCCAGCATGGCTAAAGTCTTTTGCATCGCAAATCAGAAGGGCGGCGTTGGCAAGACGACCACCACCGTCAACCTGGCCGCTGGCCTGGTTCGGGCCCAGCAGCGTGTGCTGGTGGTGGACCTCGACCCCCAGGGCAATGCCACGATGGGCTCAGGCATCGACAAACGCGCGATGCCGCTGTCCATCTACGATGTGCTGCTGGAGTCGGCCAGCATTGCCGAGGCGCGCCAGCACTCGGTGCAGGGCGGCTACGATGTGCTGGGCGCCAACCGGGAGCTTGCGGGTGCCGAGGTCGAACTGGTGGCGTTGGATCACCGCAACGAGCGGTTGCGCCGTGCGCTGGCCGCAGTGGCGGCTGACCCGACCGGTGGCTACGACTTTGTGTTGATCGACTGCCCACCCTCGCTCAGCCTGCTCACGCTCAACGGCCTGTGCAGCGCGCATGGCGTGATCGTGCCGATGCAGTGCGAGTACTTTGCGCTGGAGGGCTTGTCTGACCTGGTCAACACCATCAAGCAGGTGCATGCCAACCTGAACCGCGACCTGCAGGTCATCGGCCTGCTGCGGGTGATGTTTGACCCGCGCATCACGTTGCAGCAGCAGGTCAGCGAGCAGCTCAAGGACCACTTCGGCGAGAAGGTGTTTTCAACTGTCATTCCCCGCAACGTGCGCCTGGCCGAGGCCCCCAGCTACGGCCAGCCCGGCGTGGTGTTCGACCCGTCGTCCAAGGGTGCGGTGGCCTATGTGGAATTTGCGCGTGAGCTGGTGCGGCGTGTAGGGTCGATGACGGGCTTGTGATGGACGTGCTGAATCCCCGGGCTTTGCCCGAATCTCTGCTGTCGCGCATCGAAGACGCTGGCATCAACGCCAGCGCGCCGCCGCAACAACGCTGGCTGGACGGCTGGCTGTTGCGCTTTTCACCCGGCAAGGCCAAACGCGCGCGCTGTATCCAGGCGGTGGCCGACGGCCGTTTGCCGCTGGACGAACGGCTGTCGTTCTGTGCGCAGGTGTTTGCCGAGGCAGATTTGCCGCTGGTGGTACGGCTGACCCGGTTCAGCCGCCCGCTCGGGCTGGACGCCAACCTTGCTGCGCGGGGTTGGCATCTGCTCGACGACACCCGCGTGATGGTGGCGCCTGAACTGCCTGTGGCCACTGACCCGCTGCCCGAGGGCCTGCACCTGGAAATGCTGGACGCGGCAGGCTTTGCCGAGGTGGTGGGCGACTTGCGGGGCTCACCGGCCGGTCAGCGTGTGGCACAGGGCCAGCGCCTGGCAATGTCGCCGGTGCCGTACCAGGGCTGGGTGCTGCGCCGCAGCGCTGACTCGGCCGTCCTGGTCTGCGGGCAGACGGCGATCGAGGCCGACCTGGTAGGGCTGTATGACGTCTTCACCCACCCCGACGCCCGGGGCCAGGGTCTGGCGCGCTGGCTCTGCGCCACGCTGCTGGCAAGGGCCCGGACTGCCGGTGCCCGCACGGCCTACCTGCAGGTGGACCCGGGCAACACACCCGCCCGGGCGATCTACCACCGGCTGGGCTTTGACGACGCTTACAGCTACCACTACCGCTCGCCGGACGCCAACGCGTACTGAGCGCCAGCGCGGGGTCACCGCGTCAGGCGCTCATGGCGTTTGCGCCCTACAACCCCAGTGCTTCGTCCAGCCCCAGGTGCACGTTCATGGACTGCACGGCAGCACCGCTGGCGCCCTTGCCCAGGTTGTCCAGCCGGGACATCAGCACCACCTGCTGCGCATGGCCAAACACGAACAGTTCGCAGCGGTTGCTGTCGTTGCAGGCTTGCACGTCGAAAAAGCCTTCTTCCAACGTGGCCGGATCGCCCAGCGGCATCACGGTCACAAAACGCTCGCCGGCGTAGCGGTCGGCCAATATTTGCTGCACTGCAGCAGCCGTCGTACCAGCCCGCAGCTGGCTCAGGTGCAACGGCACGGTCACTGCCAGGCCCTTGTAGTAGTTGCCAACCATGGGCAAAAACACCGGCGCCTGGGTCAGCCCGGTGTGGGCCATCATCTCGGGCAGGTGCTTGTGCGCCAGGTTCAGCCCGTAAGGGCGCGGAGATTGCAGGCGGGCGTCGGCAACCCCTGCGGCCGTCACCACCGCGCCGGCCTCGTACTGCTCGATCAACTTCTTGCCGCCACCCGAGTAGCCGGAGATCGACGTGGCCGACAGCAGCGCGCTGGCCGGCACCAGCCCGGCGTCCACCAGCGGGCGCAGCAACAGGATGAACGCGCTGGCATGGCAGCCCGGATTGGCGATCCGCTTGGCGGCGCGCAGTTTGGCCCGCTGGTCGGGCGCCAACTCGGGCAGGCCGTAAGCCCAGCCGGGCAGCGTGCGGTGTGCGGTGCTGGCGTCGATCACGCAGGTGTTGGGGTTGTTCACCAGCGACACCGCTTCGCGTGCCGCGGTGTCGGGCAGGCATAAAAACGCCACGTCGGCGGCATTGAGCAGGCGGGCGCGTTCGGCGGCGTCCTTGCGGCGGTCGGGTGCAATGCGCAGCACCTCGAC
Source organism: Aquabacterium sp. (assembly GCA_046597355.1). GTDB lineage: Bacteria > Pseudomonadota > Gammaproteobacteria > Burkholderiales > Burkholderiaceae_C > Pseudaquabacterium. Next base: position 3,862 of record JBKJKU010000180.1, on the reverse strand, counting down.
GTCGGCGCGGCGCGCCAGCATCTCGTGGATGCGCAAGCCGGTGGTGCCTTCCTGGCCATCGACAAAGGCGAGGGTGGTCATGGGTTGAAGTCCTGTTGGTCACAATACGGAGGAACCCGCAAGGATAAAGCAAGCCCATGATTTCACCCCGATTTTTGCTGCTGCCCGGCTGGCAGGATTCCGGACCCACGCACTGGCAAAGCCGCTGGCAGCAAGCGGCGGGATTTCACCGGGTGCAGCAAGACGACTGGTGGTGGCCGAGGCGCGGCGACTGGATGTCCCGCCTGGAGGACGAACTGCTCGCCGATCAGCGTCCGGCGGTGCTGGTGGCGCACGGGCTGGGTTGCCACCTGGTGGCCGCCTGGGCAGGCCACTCGCAGCACACCGCCCGCGTGCACGCTGCGCTGCTGGTGGCGCCACCCGACCTGCTGCGGGACGACACGCCGCCGCAATTGCACAACTGGCTACCGATCGGCAACCGGGCGTTGCCCTTTGCCAGCACCGCCGTGCTCAGTGCCGACGGTGCGTTCTGCAGTCTGGCGCGCGGCCGGGACATCGCCCAAAGCTGGGGCAGCCAGATCGTGACGATGCCGGCTGCCGGGCACATCTCGGGCGGCAGCGGTCTGGGCCACAGCGGCCCGGACGATTGGCCGGCTGGCCGGGCCTTGTTGCAGGCGCTGGTGCAGCGGGCCGGCTTGGCGCCGATCGGTGCATGCCCCGGCCCAGACGAGCCCTCTGCGGCCGCGCCGTGTACGGGTGTGCCGTGATGGCGGACATCAGAGGCGATCACCGACAATCCGCCGCTATGGTCACCAAGAAACCCAAGGGCCTCGGCCTCGGCCTAGAAGCACTGCTCGGCCCCAGGGTCGCAGATGCCACGCCGGCAGACGCCACCCGGCCCACGTCGCTCAAGCTCAGCCAATTGCAAGCCGGCAAGTACCAGCCGCGCACCCGCATGGACGAGGGCTCGCTGTACGAGTTGGCCGAGAGCATCAAGAGCCAGGGCATCATGCAGCCGATCCTGGTGCGCCCCGTCGGGGCGGCCGGCTACGAGATCATCGCGGGCGAGCGCCGTTTCCGGGCGGCCAAGCTGGCCGGGCTGGACGAGGTGCCGGTGCTGGTCAAGGTGGTGCCGGACGAAGCCGCCGCCGTGATGGCGCTGATCGAGAACATCCAGCGCGAAGACCTGAATCCGCTGGAAGAAGCCCAAGGCCTGCAGCGTCTGGTGGCTGAGTTTTCGCTCACGCACGAGCAGGCCGCGCAGGCGGTGGGCCGGTCGCGCAGCGCTGCCAGCAACCTGCTGCGCCTGCTCAACCTGACGCCACCGGTGCAGCAGATGCTGATGGCCGGCGACCTGGACATGGGCCATGCCCGTGCGCTGCTGGGTCTGGAGGCCGGGCAGCAAGTGGCCAGCGCCAACGAGATCGTGGCGCGCAAGATGTCGGTGCGCGACGCCGAAAAGCTCGTGGCCAAGGCGCAAGGCAATGGCCGCCAGGCCACGCTGCTGCGCGTCAAGAAGGACAAGTCACGCGACATCCTGCGGCTGGAAGAGCAACTCGCCGATGCGCTGACCGCCAAGGTCGAGATCCGGGTGCTCAAAAGCACCAAGAGTGGCCAGCAGGGCGAGCTGGCGATTGCCTTTGGCTCTCTCGACGCGCTCAACGGCCTGTTGGCCAAGCTGGGCGCCTCAGACCGCTGAGCCCTGCGCTGCGGCCGCAGGCTGATCCTGCCCCCGCAGCGGTCCCACGCGCTGCGCCACGTTCTGGCAGTCCGCTGCGCGGTGCCACGCCGATGCGGGCTTGACACCTGGCAGCCCCAGACGCTGCAGGGTCGTTTGGGTTGGCGACCGTGTCGACCCGAGCAGGGGTGCACGATGCATTGCATGCGCCCAGTGCCCATAAGTTTGGCCGACCCCTCAGCGTGCATATTCCTGAAAGTTGCCTGCTATCGGCGCATCATGCTCAAGCGTGGTGCGCCGCTGTCAGCGGGGGTAAAGGCTCGTGCGTTGAATACGGAAAATGGCCTCGCTCAGGCTGGCGCGGGGCTTGCAATGTCTGATTGAAGAAGCGGTGCAATTTCGGGTTTTCTCCCCGCATCGAAGCGCGCAGGATGGATCAAGCTGGAGACACATTCAAACCAAGAAAAACATGTTGACCGGAAAGCTCTGATGGAGCCTGGGCCTGTGAAGCCGGGACTCCATCAGATCTTCCCCGCCGCCGATGGGGCACTTGCCTGCATCGACGCTGTGTCCTTACCCGGAGGTTTACATGGACATCATCAGCAGCTTTGCCGCCCGCTACGAACGCACCCGTGAAGAGGAACTGTCCATCGAGGACTACCTCGCCGAGTGCAAGCGCAACCCCCTGGCCTATGCCTCGGCCGCCGAGCGCATGTTGCGCGCCATCGGTGAGCCGCAGATGGTCGACACCCGCAACGACACCCGGCTGTCGCGCATCTTTGCCAACAAGCTGATCAAGCGCTACCCGGCGTTTGCCGAGTTCTACGGCATGGAGGACGCGATCGAGCAGGTGGTGTCGTACTTCCGCCATGCGGCGCAAGGTCTGGAAGAACGCAAGCAGATTCTCTACCTGCTGGGCCCGGTGGGCGGCGGCAAGAGCTCGATCGCCGAGCGCCTGAAGTCGCTGATGCAGGAGGTGCCGTTCTACGCGATCAAGGGCTCGCCGGTGAACGAGAGCCCGCTGGGCCTGTTCGACGCGGTCGAGGACGGCCCCATCCTGCAGAGCGAGTACGGCATCCCGCGCCGTTACCTGAACCGCATCCTGTCGCCCTGGGCGGTCAAGCGGCTGGAAGAGTTTGGCGGTGACATCCGCAAGTTCAAGGTGGTCAAGCGCCTGCCGAGCGTGCTCAAGCAGATTGGCATCAGCAAGACCGAGCCGGGTGACGAGAACAACCAGGACATCAGCGCGCTGGTCGGCAAGGTCGACATCCGCAAGCTCGAAACCTATGCCCAGGACGACCCGGACGCCTACAGCTTCTCGGGCGGGCTGTGCCTGGCCAACCAGGGCTTGCTTGAATTTGTCGAGATGTTCAAGGCGCCGATCAAGGTGCTGCATCCGCTGCTGACCGCCACGCAAGAGGGCAACTTCAAGGGCACCGAAGGGTTTGGAGCGATCCCGTTTGACGGCATCGTGTTGGCGCACAGCAACGAGAGCGAGTGGAAGACCTTCCGCAACAACAAGAACAACGAGGCGTTCTTGGACCGCATCTACATCGTCAAGGTGCCGTACTGCCTGCGGGTTAGCGAAGAGGTCAAGATCTACGAGAAGCTGATCAGCGGCAGCTCGCTGGGCCAGGCCAAGTGCGCCCCGGGCACGCTCAAGATGATGAGCCAGTTTGCGATCCTGACTCGGCTGAAGGAGCCCGAGAACTCGTCGCTGTACTCCAAGATGCAGGTCTACGACGGCGATAACTTGAAAGACACCGACCCGCGCGCCAAGAGCTACCAGGAGTACCGCGACTACGCCGGCGTGGACGAGGGCATGAGCGGCATCTCGACACGGTTCGCCTACAAGATTCTGTCCAAGGTCTTCAACTTCGACTCGGCCGAGGTGGCGGCCAACCCGGTGCACCTGATGTACGTGCTGGAGCAGCAGATCGCCCGAGAGCAGTTCTCGGCCGAGCTGGAGCAAAAGTACGTCGGCTTCATCAAGGAGCAGCTGGCACCGCGTTATGCCGAGTTCATCGGCAAGGAGATCCAGACCGCCTACCTCGAGAGTTACTCCGAGTACGGCCAGAACATCTTCGACCGCTATGTCACCTACGCCGACTACTGGATCCAGGACCATGAGTACCGCGACACCGACACCGGCGAGGTGTTTGACCGTGGCGCGCTGAACGCCGA
>JBKJKU010000164.1:0-11688 GCA_046597355.1 Aquabacterium sp. | reverse complement strand
ATCTGGCTGCCCAGCGCCAGCGCGTCCTGCTGTTCGCGGGTGATGCCGTATTTTTTGGCCACGTTCTCGGCGGTGATGCCCATGTGGTACTTGTTGTAGACGTCCCAGAGGCCGTCGCTGATCATCGAATCGACCAGCTTCCAGTCGCCCATGCGCTGGCCGTCGCGCGAGTTGGGCAGCACGTGGGGCGCCATGCTCATGTTCTCCTGGCCGCCGGCGATGATGATGTCGCTGTCGCCATCGCGGATGGCCTGGGCGGCCAGCATCACCGCTTTCAGGCCCGAGCCGCACACCTTGTTGATCGTGAAGCCCGGCACCGCGTGCGGCAGGCCGGCCTTGATGACCGACTGACGCGCGGCGTTCTGGCCCGAGCCGGCGGTCAGCAACTGTCCCAAGATCACCTCGTTGATCTGCTCGCCCGACAGGCCGCTGCGCTCCAGCAAGGCCTTGATGACGGCCGCGCCCAACTCGGGGGCGGGTGTCTTGGCCAGAGTGCCGCCAAACTTGCCCACGGCGGTGCGTGCGGCGGCGACGATGACGATTTCGGTACTCATGGTTGTCTCCAGAGGTGAGGGGTGGTTGGCGTGAATCTACAGCGAAATGTCAGTGGCCGGCCCACCACCGGCGTCAAGCCGGCAGCGGATTGACGCCGACCACGGGCGCGCGATCAGGCTTTTTGCTTGACGTAACGGCCCGGCGCCGGTTCTATGACCTTGTGGCTGCGGTTGCCGTAAGCCTTGGGTGCTGCCACCGGCTTGCCGCCGTGGCCGCCCAGCCAGCCTGACCACACCGGCCACCAGCTGCCCGGGGTTTCGGTGGCGGTTTTCATCCAGTCGGCAGCCTCGGCCGGCACCTTGCTGTTGACCCAGTGGCTGCGCTTGTTCTTGGCCGCCGGGTTGATGACCCCGGCGATGTGGCCCGAAGCCCCCAGCACAAAAGTCTTGTCGCGGACACCCGACAGCACGCCGGTGGACAGGTAAGCGGCCTGCCAGGGCACGATATGGTCCTCCCGCGAACCGTAGATGAAGGTCGGACATTTGATCTTGGACAGGTCGAGCTTTTCGCCGCAGACCGTCAACGCGCCCGGCACTTTCAGCGCGTTGTCGAGGTAAGTGTGGCGCAGGTACCAGCAGAACATCGGGCCCGGCAGATTGGTCGAGTCCCCGTTCCAGTACAACAAATCGAATGGCGGCGGTGCTTCACCCTTCAGGTAGTTGCCCACCACGTAGTTCCAGACCAGGTCGTTGGGCCGCAAGAAACTGAAGGTGGTGGCCAGCTCTTTGCCTTTGAGCAAGCCGGGGCCCTTGGGCGCGTCGGCACCGATGGTCATCTCGCGCAGTTTGACGGCAGGCTCGTCGATGAACACGTCCAGGATGCCGGTGTCGCTGAAGTCGAGCAGTGTGGTCAGCAGGGTCATCGACTCGGCCGGCTGCTCGCCGCGGGCGGCCAGCACCGCCAGCGCGGTCGACAAAATAGTGCCGCCGACGCAAAAGCCCAGGGTGTTGATCGTGGCCGCGCCGGTGATGCCCTGCACCACCTCGATCGCCTTGATCGGGCCTTTTTCGATGTAGTCGTCCCAGGTGGTGGCGGCCATGCTGTCGTCCGGATTGCGCCAACTCACCACAAACACCCGGTGGCCTTGCTCGACGGTGTAGCGGATCACCGAGTTCTCGGGCTGCAGGTCGAGGATGTAGTACTTGTTGATGCAGGGCGGCACAAACAGCATCGGCCGCTCCAGCACCTTGGCGGTCAACGGCTTGTACTCGATCAGCTGGAACAGGTCGTTCTCGAACACCACCGCGCCCTCGCTGGTGGCCACGTTGCGGCCGACCTCGAAAACGCTCTCGTCGGTCTGCGACATGTGGCCCTGCTCGATGTCCTTCCAGAGCAGTTGCATGCCCTGGCTGATGCTCTCGCCGCGGGTCTCGACCGCCTTGGCCAGGGCCTCGGGGTTGGTCGCCAGAAAATTGGCTGGGCTGGCCGCATCCACCCACTGCTGGACGGCAAAGCGGATCCGGGCCTTGGTCTTGGCGTCGCCTTGCAGGTTTTCAGCCATCTGCATCAGCGTGCGGGCGTTGAGCAGGTAGCTCTGCGCGGCCAGTGCTGTGGCGGGGTTCTGGCCCCAGGCGTCGGCCGAGAAGCGTTTGTCGTCCACTGGCTTGGCTGGCGTGGCACCGGCCGCCGGCACCGACAACGCGTTGTTCCACATCGCTGTGGCCTGGGACAGGTAATCCGCCTGCAATTTGGACATGGCGTCCGCCGGCAGGCTCAGGCCGGACACCGTCTTCCACATGTCGGTCATGGCCGTGCCCATCGCCTGAACGTTGGCCTGGGCTTCCTTGCCGATGTCGCCGAGGGCGGGAACCGTCTTCTTGGTCATACGAGTCTCCTGTTCTGTCCACACCGGATTTCGACAGTGTGCGATGCTGCGAATAGGTTCAGGTTGTACGGCGGCAAGCTTACCGCATGATGACTTGATTTTTCAATTAGTGATATTGCGTACCGCCATCTGAAATGCACATCGTCGCACTGGCCTGGATGTTTGTCGTCGTACTGATGGCCTTGACCGAGGCTACATCCTCCCAGGGCACGGTGCTAGGGGCGTTTTTCACTTTGCTGCTGTACGGCGTGTTGCCGCTGGCCTTGGTGCTGTACCTCATGGGCACGCCGATGCGGCGTCGGGCGCAGCGGGCGGCCGAGGCTGCAGCGCCCCAGGCCTTGCCATCCGACGGCAGCGTCGATGTGCCCGATGCAGCGCCGGCGGCCACGTCAGCGGTGCAAAGCCACAGCGGCGGCGAGCCGACCGGTACGCCCATCGCGCCGGAACGAAAAAAACCGTGACGCATCGGACACGGTGCAACCGACATCACCGCTGACCTGCACCACGCCCAGCTCGGCCAAGCGGCGGCGTGCCAGTTCGGCCAGGTCGGCCAGCCAGCGCGGGCTGCCGTCGGGTCGAGGCCGGTACTCGAACAGCGTGGGGTCGGGTGATTGCAACGGCTGGCCAAACGCCAGCAGCACGTCAGCGCCCACCTCGAAGGCCTGCGGTCCGATGCACGGGCCCAGCCAGGCCAGCACCTGATCGGCACGGCAACCGGCGGCACGGCACAGGGCGGCAACGGTGTTGTCGATCACACCACCCGCCAGGCCACGCCAGCCGGCATGGGCTGCACCGACGGCCTGACCATTGGCACTGCACAGCAGCACCGGCAGGCAATCGGCCACCAGCACCGTGCACGCGATACCGGGTTCGGTGCAGATGCTGGCGTCGGCCACCGGCAGCGCGGTGCCGGGACGAAGGTGGTCCGCGTCCAGGCGCACGACGGCCGAGCCATGCACCTGGTTCAACCAGACCGGTTGCGCGCCCAGCGCGGCGGCAAAGCGCCGCTGGTTCTCCAACAGCGCGGACGCCGTGTCGCAGGCGCTGCCGTCGGTGGCACCGGGCAGGCTGTGCGGTCGCAGGTTCAGGCTGTCAAAAGGCGCCGCACTGACACCGCCCTGCCGAGTGCTCATCAGCGCACGGACACCCGCGGGTGCCGACCAGTCCGGCCGCAGTGCCTGGCGCAGCGCGCGGGGGTCGGCCTTTAGCGGCGTCACTCGGCATCCGGGCAGGCGGACGGCTGGGTGCGGGTGAATGCATCCAGCTGCAAGCAGGCGGCGTGCACCCGCATCACGTGCGGCAGGTGCTCGGTACGGCATTCGAAGCGCAGCGCATTGAAGACCTGGGGCACCAGTGTGCAGTCGGCCAGCGTGGGGCTGTCACCATGGCAATACCGGGCGGGTTGGGCGGCCAGTTGGCGCTCTACCACCTCCAACCCGGTTTCGACCCAGTGGCGGTACCAGCGGTTCTTGTCATCCTCGCTGACCTTGAGGTCACGCACCAGGTAGCGCAACACCCGCAGGTTGTTCAGCGGATGGATCTCGCAGGCCATGTCGTGAGCCAGCGCCCGCACCCGCGCCCGGCCCAGGGCATCGGCGGGCAGCAGGGGCGGCAGAGGGTGGGTCTCGTCGATGTATTCGATGATCGCCAGCGATTGCGTGACGGTCGCGTCGCCGTCCTTCAACAAAGGCACCAGGCGGGACGGCGACACCCCCGAATACGACTCGGCCATCTGCTCGTTTTTGGCCAGATGCACCGGCATGTAGTCGTAGTCGAGCCCCTTGAGTGCCAGCGCGATGCGCACCCGGTACGAGGCCGACGACCGGAAGTAATTGAACAGTTGCATGGTTCGATCGCCTTTGAGGACCGCTCAGGTACAAACCGCCTGGGTCAGCGTCAGCCAACCCGCACGCGCAAGCTGCCCAGTCCCTCGATACCGCCTTCGATCAGGTCACCCGCCACCACCGCTGCCACACCGGCAGGTGTACCAGTGAAGATCAGGTCACCCGGCTGCAGCGTCCAGGCCTTGGACAGGGTTTCGATCGTTTCGGCCACGTTCCAGATCAATTCACGCAGGTCGCCCTGCTGGCGCTGCGTGCCGTTGACGCTGAGCGTGATCGCGCCCTGGGTCAACTCACCGGTCTGCGCAATGGCGTGCAGCGGGCCGATCGGCGCTGACGCCTCGAAGGCCTTGCCGATGCACCACGGCCGACCCTGCTTTTTCATCTCGTTTTGCAGATCGCGGCGGGTCATGTCCAGGCCGACGGCATAGCCCCAGATATGGCGCAGCGCAGCAGCGGCCGGGATGTCGCGCCCGCCGACGCCGATGGCCACCACCAGTTCGATCTCATGGTGCAGGTTGCCGGTGAGTGACGGATAGGGCATCTCGCCAACCGCGCCATCCGCCACCGGCAACACCGCGTCGGCCGGCTTCAGAAAGAAAAACGGCGGCTCACGACCGGTGAATCCCATCTCCTGGGCATGCTCGGCGTAATTGCGGCCGACGCAATAAATGCGGTGCACCGGAAACAGGCCACCACCCACCACGGGCACGGCGGGCTGGGCGGGCGGGGTGATGACGAAGTGCATGGTGGGCCTGTGCAGTGGGGTTGAATGGGCGAGGTCGATTGATGATGCCATCACCGGCACATCACCGGCACATCACCGGCACATCACCGGCCCATCAGGCAAACGCTACACTTTTGCCACGATGATCGAGATGCGCCGAATCAAGCACTGCCCCAAATGCGGAGCCCCCGCTGCCTACCGCATGCCCGACGACGACAACCGCGAGCGGGCGGTCTGTTCGGCCTGCGCCACCATCCACTACGAGAACCCGCTCAACGTCGTGGGCACGGTGCCGGTGTGGGGCGATCAGGTGTTGCTGTGCAAGCGCGCGATCGAACCGCGCTACGGCTTTTGGACGCTACCGGCCGGCTTCATGGAACTCGGCGAAACCATTGCCGATGGCGCGCTGCGCGAGACAGTGGAAGAAGCCGGCGCCCGGGTCGAGATGCAGGGCTTGTTCACCGTGATGAACGTGGTGCGGGTGGGCCAGGTGCACTTTTTCTACCGCGCCCGCATGCTCGACACCACGCTGGACCCGGGCAGCGAGACGCTGGAAGCGCGGCTGTTCCACGAGCACGAGATCCCCTGGGATGAGCTCGCCTTCCGCACCGTGCGCGAGACGCTCAAGCACTACTTTGCCTGTCGGGCAGCCGGCAGCTACCCACTGCACACGGCCGACATCGGCTGACTTGGTGCGCGCCGCGCTGTGGCGGCCTTGGGGGCGCTCAGGCGCTGGCCGACAGCGCCGTCAGCGCCGTCAGCGCCGTCAGGTCCGCGAGCGCGGGGCCGGTGGCGGCATCAAAGCCCATGGCCCAGAGCAGGTCCAGGTCGGCGGCTGAGCGCACACCCTCGGCGCAAACCTGCAGGCCCACGCTCTGCACCAGCAGCACCAGTCCGCGCAGGTAGCGCCGGGCGCCGTCGGCGTCGGGGCCGGTCAGGCCGTTGACAAACCGGGCGTCGATGCGCACGCAATCCAGCCCCAGGTCGAGCAGCCGGGGGATGCGTGCCAAACCTGCGCCCGCATGCTCCAGCCCCAACATCACGCCCAGCGGCCGCCAGCGGCGCGACAGTTCACGCACCAGCATCGGGCGCTCCAGCGCCAGGGACTCGGGCAGGTCGATCCACAGCCGGCAGGCGGCCTGCGGTGCGGCCTCCAACCGCCGCGTCACCGCAGCGACGAATTCGGACGCGCAGGCCGATTGCGCCGCCACATTGACACAGCGTGCCACGCCGTCGGCCTCGATCATCTGCAGCGCCAGGGCCATCGCCTTTTCATCGACCGCCGCACACAAACGGCTGCGGGTTGCCTGGGCCAGCCAGCGCGAGGCGGGCTCCAGCGGGCCGTCGGGCGTCAATTGCACGCGCAACGGGCAGTCCAGGTGCAACTGCCGGCCATCCGCCGAGTGGACCGGAAAGTCAGCCAGGGCCACCCGGCCCTGGATCAATGCGCGACCAATGCGCCGCTGCCAGGATTCCTGGCCCGGTGGTGGCGGTGGCTCGACCGGGACGCCGTCAAGATCCTGACCGGACACACTGAAGCCGATGTCGGCTTCGGCGCGCGACAGCGCGGTGTCGGCCAGCGCAAGGGCCTCGGTGCCGGACAGCGGTGACAACAGTTCTACCGCGCCGGCGGCCACGCTGGCGGCCGGGTCGATGCCGGCCAGCGCCAGACGCAAAGCCTGGACCAGCGATTCCGCCGTTTCGGTCGCCATGCCGCCGACCGGCAGCAGCAAGACAAAGTCCGCTCCGTTGAGCCGGCCGACGCAGCAGCGGTCAATGCGCTGCGGGTAGGACTGCAAAATCTGCCCCAGTGCTTGCAACACGTTGTCGGTGGCCGCGTGGCCGATGCGCTGGTTCATGCCCTGCAGGTTGCGCAGGCGCAAGAGCAGCAGGCCAAACGCCGTTGGCGCGGCGTCGCTGGCCAGAAAGCCGTCGAGCGTGGCCATGAAGAAACGGCGATTCGGCAGGCCGGTGAGCGGGTCGCTGTGCGCCTGGTGGCGCAACAGCTCCAGCTTTTCGGCCTGTTTGTCGGCCAGCGCTTGCTGGTGCGCCGCCAACCGGTGCAGGCTGTCGGCCAGCGGCATCAGCAGCGCTGGCCGCGGCTTGGCCGGCGCCGGGGACGCCGGTGCGGGTGAACGGTGTGGCCCTGGCGGCGCCAGCAACTCGTCCACCAGGGCGGCCAGGTCGGCCGCCATTCGGCGCTGCGCGAGCCAGGCGCCGCAAGCCGCACCTGCGACCAGCATCAGCGCAGCGGCCCAGGCCCACGGGCCCAACCGGTGCGCAGCCAGCGCGGCCAACAGCACCACCCCAACCAGAGCGACGGTCAGCTTGGACTGCGCCGCGATACGCCAGCCAACCACAGCGGCCCGTGGCGGCAGATCAGTCATCGTGCGGTACCCTGGGGCTGCGCAGGTGTGGCGTCATGGGATGGGCAGGCGGCAAGAGTGGGGGCCGACACCGCAGCCGCCCGCCACCATCGACGGGACCGCCAACCGGTGGCTATCGTCCCCGTTTTCGACCCGCCTGCGCCCGACTTGAGCCGGCTAACGCGCTGACGGGTCGGCTGGCGCGGGGCCTGTGGATTCGCGCACGACCAGCTCGACTTCAAGCTCGGTGGCGGCGGGCACGGGCAACTGGTCGAGTGCGGCGACCACCCGGTCGGCGACCAGATGCCAGAGCGCCTCGGTCGGCACGTGCAGGGTGGTCAGCGCCGGCTGGATGTGGCGCGCCATCTCCAGGTCGTCAAAACCGACGATCGACACCGCTTCGGGCACCGCCAGGCCCATCTTGCGGGCTTCGAGCAGGGCGCCGAAGGCCAGCACGTCATTGCCGCAGAGCACCGCCGTGGGGGCGGGGCGGGCTGCCATCAGCTGGCGAAAGCCCTCGCGCGCCTCGGCCAAGGTGTAGCGCCGCTCGACCAGAAGGTGCGGCGCCAGCGCCAGGCCGGCCTTGGCCAGGGCCAGCCGCACACCGTCGATGCGGGCACTGGCGCGGTCGTTGTGCTGGGCAACGCCCGCCAACATGGCGATGCGCCGGTGGCCGAGGTCCAGCAGGTAGCGCACCGCCTGTCCAATGGCACGCGCATTGTCGAAGCCCACGCAGGTCAGCCCCGGCGGCGGCGGGAAGATCATGGCGTGCACACACGGGAACTCGCGCTGTGCCAGGAACTGCAGCAGCTGCGGGCTTTGGCCGGCACCGCACAGCACCAGCGCATCGGCGCCCCGGGTCACCAGGTTCATCGCCTGGCGGGCTTCGGTCTCGACGTCGTAGCTGCTGGTGGCGATCAGCAACTGCCGGCCGCCATCGGCCAGGCGCTGCTGCAGCGCATCGATGGCTTTGGCGAAGATGGCGTTGTCGATCGTCGGGAAGACGGCGCCGACCGTGCCGCTGCGCTGCAGCTTGAGCGCACGTGCGCCGGCATGCGGCACGTAGCCCAATCGGGCCACCGCCTGCTCGACCCGCAGACGCAAGACCTCGCGCACCGATTGGGGCTTGTTCAACACCCGCGACACCGTCGCGCTGGACACCCCCGCTGCCTGGGCCACGTCCTCGATATTGGGCGGCACGGAAGGTCTGGAAAGCATGGCTGAATGTAATCGCTTTCTAATTTCAAGCGCGCTCTGGCAAGGTGAGGTTTTGCAGGGAAAGCACTGACTTTGTTGACCTTGACGCTGCGCAGCACACCCCACATCATCCGCGCATGCTGAAATCGATTACAAATTTCACTGCGGCCCCGGCAGGCTGACCGGCACGGTACCCGATGCACCGCGCCGTTGCCGCCCGCCACCCGTTGGCCACGCTGTCCGTCACCTTGGGCGCACTGGTCGGGGTGCTGGTGGCCTGGCACCTGCTGACCACCGTGCTGGGCGTGATCTCGCCGGTGCGGTTTCCGGCGCCGGTCGAGGTGGCCCAGGCGCTGCGGCAGATCGTGGTCGAGGGCTACAGCAACGGCCAGTTGCATGAGCACGTGCTGCGCAGCGTGCTGTTGGTGACGATGGGTTTTGCGCTGTCGTCAGCGGTTGGCGTGGCCTTGGGCCTGGCCATGGGCGCCAGCCGGACGGTGGAAGCGCTGGTCAACCCGGTGTTCCTGCTGCTGCGGCCGATCCCGCCACTGGCCTGGATCCCGCTGGCCATCGTCTGGCTGGGCCTGGGCAATGCCGCCAAGATGATGGTGATCTTTTTTGCCGCGTTTGTGCCGTCGGTGATCAACAGCCATGCCGGCGTGCGCCAGATCGACCGGCCCATCTTCGAGGCCGCCGCGATGCTGGGCGTGCGGGGCTGGCGCCACTGGCGCGAGGTGCTGATCCCGGGGGCGATGCCGAGTATTTTCACCGGCTTGCGCCTGTCGCTGCAGGCGTCGTGGACCACGCTGGTGGCCGCCGAACTGGTGGGCGCGGTGGCGGGCCTGGGGCAGATCCTCAACCAGGCCGCGCAGGACATCTACCCGGCGATGATCGTGGTCGGCATGGTCAGCGTGGCGCTGTGCGGCTGGCTGATGACCTGGGGCCTGGCCTGGCTGGAGCGCCGTGTCATGCCCTGGCAGCCCCGCTGATGCTGCAAGCCCGGCTCGCCCTCCGGCGTTTGGCGCTGCTCACCGGCGCCGGCGCGCTGGCCTTCCTCGCCTTCTGGTCAGTGGCGGCGCTGTCGGGCGTGACGTCTCGCGATTTTCTGCCCGCGCCCTGGGACGTGCTGTCCCGCCTGCTGCAACTGCTGGTCGAGCCGTTTGCCGGCTACACGCTGCTGGCACACCTGCTGTCGAGCTTCCAGCGTTTTGCCGCGGGTTTTGCGCTCGCGGTGGCGGTGGGTCTGCCGCTGGGTTTGCTGATGGCCTGGTTCCGCTGGGTCGACCGGTTGGTGTCGCCGGCCTTCGACGCGATCCGCTTTGTCGCGCCGATCGCCTGGGTGCCGTTTGCCGCGCTGTGGTTTGGCACCGGTATCGGCGGGCCGGTGCTGATCATCTTCATGGGCGCGTTTCCGCCGGTGCTGATCAACACCTACCGGGGCGCCAAGAACGTTGACCGCAAATACATCGAGGCCGCCCGGATGCTGGGCGCCAGCCACTGGCGGGCAATGACTCAGGTGCTGCTGCCGGCCGCCGTGCCCTCCATCGTGGCCGGGCTGCGCATCTCGGCCGGGCTGGGCTGGCAATCGCTGGTGGGGGCCGAGCTGATCGTGGCCTCCAGCGGTGTCGGCTACCTGATGGTCAAGGGCCAGGCCTCGGTGTCCACCGCCACGGTGATGAGCGGCATGGTGGCCATCGGCGTGGTCGGCATCTTGATCGACATCGCGCTGCGCCGCGTGCAGCAGGCGATTGAAACCCGCCGCGGCCTTTGAGCGCGGCAACCCCGCCGACCCTCCCGACCCCGACCCCCGGAGACCCCCAGTGGCAGTCATTGATTTCAGCGGCGTGGAGCGCGTCTTCCACCAGAACGGCCAGGATTTTGTGGCACTGCAGGATGTCAACCTGGTGGTGCAGGACCGCGAATTCGTCGCCATCGTCGGCCCATCAGGCTGCGGCAAGACCACCTGCATGCGCATGGCCGCCGGCCTGGAGCATCCCACCGGCGGCAGCGTGCGGGTCGACGGTGACCTGGTGCGGGGTCCGGGCCCCGACCGGGCGGTGGTGTTCCAGGCCTTTGCGCTGTTCCCCTGGAAGACGGTCTGGGACAACGTCGAGTTCGGCCTGATCTCGCTGGGCGTGGATGCCGCTGAACGCCAGCGCCGTATCGAGCACTACATCGGCCTGATGGGCCTGGGCGGCTACGAACGCGCGTTCCCGCACCAGTTGTCGGGCGGCATGCAGCAGCGCGTGGCGATCGCGCGCGCCTACGTGCTCGACCCCAAGGTGCTGCTGATGGACGAGCCCTTCGGCGCCCTCGATGCGCAGACCCGCGTCGTGATGCAGGAAGAGCTGGTTCGCCTGGCGCGCCAGCACCCACGCACGGTGCTCTTCATCACCCATGCCGTCGAAGAGGCGGTGTACCTGGCCGACCGCATCGTCGTGATGTCGGCGCGGCCGGGAACGGTGCGCGAAATCATCGACGTCAAATCGATCCGCGAGAGCGAAAACTGGGACCAGCACAAGCGCATCGAAGACGTGATGGACCTGCCTTCGTTCGTTCATTTGCGCACTCATGTCTGGAAGCTCTTGCGCGACCAGCTGGGCGCTGACGCTCATTGACCGCTTATTGATTTTCACTTCGACCACCCCCAACAGGAGACTGACCATGCCCTCGAAGACTTTCCGCGCCGCGTTCACCCTGGCCGCGCTGCTGGCCATGGGTGCCCCGCAGGCGCAACCGGCGCTGGCCGAAATCAAGGTCAGCTACCAGCCCGCGCTTTACTGGGCGCTGCCGTTCTATGTCGCGACCGAGAAGAACTGGTGGGCGGAGGTGGGCTTGAAGCCGGTGTTTTCGACCTTCCCGGCCGGCGTGCCGCAGATTGCCGCATCGGCGTCGAAATCCTGGGACGTCGGCGGCACCGGCAGCGTGCCCGCGGTGCTTGGCCATGTGCGCTTCGGCATCAAGACGATCGGCGTGACCAACGACGAATCGGCCGGCAATGCCTTGCTGGTGAGGAAGGACGTGGCCGACAAGATCGCCAAGGATCCGAAGAGCATGAAGGGCCAGACCATCGTGCTCTTCGGGTCCTTGGCGATCTTGTCGGCAACGTCCTTCCTGACCAGCAGCGCGTTGCCGGCCGATTCGTCATTGGTCACGCCGATCGTCTTGATGCCGAAG
>JBKJKU010000109.1:0-9429 GCA_046597355.1 Aquabacterium sp. | reverse complement strand
CGAGCAAGCACTGGAGTACCTGGACAAGGGCCGCGGCTTCCTGACCAAGGGCGGTGTGTTCACCGACTCCTACATCGATGCCTACATCGACCTGAAGATGCAGGAAGTGACGCGCTTCCGCATGGCCACGCACCCGGTCGAATTCGACATGTACTACACGCTGTAAGCGGTGGCGGTGGCCTTGCTGGCCACACCAGCAACAAAAGGCGGCGCAGGCCGCCTTTTTTTCGTCTGCGCAGCGTGCCGGGCGGGCCGGTTTGCCAAAGCTTCCGCGCACAGTGGCTCGGCGACAATGTCTGTTCTGCCGCCTGCCGTGGGCCAAACCGACGAGATCTGATGACGCGCATCCCAAGCAACCTGATCCTGGCCTTGGCCGCAGCCTGGTCGCTGCAGGCCGCAGCGCCGGCCCAGGCCCAAGCGGCGGCCGTCTACCGCTGCCCCGGGCCGCCGGTGCTCTACACCGACGCGCTGACCCCCGAAGAGGCGCGCCAGCGCGGTTGCCGCACGATCGAGGGCGCGCCGGTCACGGTGATTCAGGGCGCCCGGCCGCGGGCCGCGGCACCCGGCACCGCCAAGGGCGGCGCGTCCAGTGCGTCAGCCAGCGGCAGCACATCAGCCGGCAGCGGCGCGTCAGCCAGCGGCGGCGCCGAAACCAGGATCGACCCCGCCGCGCAGCGCCTGCGTGACGCCGACGCACGCCGCATCCTGGAAGCCGAGTTGAGGCGCGAGGAAGACAAGCTGGCGCTGCTAAAACGCGATTTCAACAACGGCGAGCCCGAGCGGCGCGGCGATGAGCGCAACTTCCAGAACTACCTGGACCGGGTGGCGCTGATGAAAGCCGGCATCGCCCGGACGGACAGTGACATAGCGGCGCTGAAGCGCGAAATCGGCAAATTGCCACCGTGAAGGTCGCCACGAAGGACGCCGTGATGATGTCGCGTTACGACTCGTTCGACCTGCTGGCCACGATGGTGGCGGTGATCAGACCCGACGGCGCGATGGTGTTTGTCAATGCGCGTTTCGAGGACGTGGCCAGTCTGTCCCGCAAGACGTTGATGCGCGGCAACCTGTTTGACTGGTTTGCCGATGGCAGCCCGCTGCGGGAGACGCTGGGTGCCGTCAGCCGCAACGACATTGCCACCGGTCGCTTCGACGGCACGATACGCCGCGCCCCGGTAGCGGCGCACGAGCTGCTGCCAGTGCACGTGATCGTCACCCAGATCGAGCACGGCCGCGACTTTGTGCTCGTCGAGATGCTGGAGATCGAGCAGCAGACCAAGCAAGACCGCGAGGAGCGCGCGCTGGGCCAGGTGCAGGCCAACAAGGAGTTGATCCGCAACCTGGCGCACGAGATCAAGAACCCGCTGGGCGGGATCCGGGGTGCCGCGCAGTTGCTGGAGCTGGAGCTCAACAGCCGCGAGCTCCGCGAGTACACCTCCGTCATCATCCACGAGGCCGACCGCTTGCAGGCGCTGGTGGACCGGTTGCTGGCGCCGCACCGCAAGCCGCATGTGGTGAGTGACGTCAACATCCACGAGGTCTGCGAGCGGGTGCGGTCGCTGATCCTGGCCGAGTTTCCACGCGGTCTGGCGGTCAAACGGGACTACGACACCTCGATCCCGGATTTTCGTGGCGACCGCGAGCAACTGATCCAGGCCGTGCTCAACATCGCCCACAACGCGGCGCAGGCGCTGACCGAGCGTATCGCCGGCGGTGATGCCCGGCTGATTTTGCGCACCCGGGTAGCGCGTCAGGTAACCATCGGTAAGCAGCGCTTTCGACTGGCACTGGAATTGCATATTGAAGACAACGGATCGGGCGTTGCCGAGGACATCCGGGACCGCATCTTCTATCCGCTGGTATCGGGGCGGGAGGGCGGGTCTGGCCTCGGGCTGACGCTGGCGCAGACTTTTGTGCAGCAGCACCAAGGCATGATCGAGTGCGACAGCGAACCCGGCCGGACGATTTTTCGTATCGTGATCCCGCTGCCTTGAGGGCAGCTTGCAAGTCAAGGAAACAGGCCGCCGCCGCATGAAACCCATCTGGATCGTAGACGACGACCAATCCATCCGATTTGTGCTGGAGAAGGCGTTGGCGCGAGAGCAGTTCGCGACCCGCAGCTTTTCCAACCCGCGCGATGTGCTGGCCGCACTCGACGACGACGAACCGCAGGTGTTGGTCAGCGATATCCGCATGCCGGGGGGCTCGGGTATCGACCTGCTGGCCAAGGTCAAGGCCCGCCTGCCCGGGCTGCCGGTCATCATCATGACCGCCTATTCCGACCTGGACAGCGCGGTCTCGGCCTTTCAAGGCGGTGCGTTTGAGTACCTGCCCAAGCCGTTTGATTTGAATCGCGCGGTCGAGTTGATCCGCCGGGCGATGGAAGAAAGCCTGCGCGAAGAGGTGCGCGACACCGGCAGCGCCGAAATGCCCGAGATGCTGGGCCAGGCGCCGGCGATGCAGGATGTGTTTCGCGCCATCGGCCGGCTCAGCCAGAGCAACGTCACGGTGCTGATCACCGGCGAGTCCGGTTCGGGTAAGGAGCTGGTGGCGCGTGCACTGCACAAGCACAGCCCGCGGGGCGACTCGGGCAGCAACGGGCCCTTCATCGCGATCAACACCGCGGCCATCCCCAAGGATTTGCTGGAGAGTGAGCTGTTTGGCCACGAGCGTGGCGCCTTCACCGGCGCGCAGACCACCCGGCGTGGCCGCTTCGAGCAGGCTGACGGCGGCACCCTCTTTCTCGACGAAATCGGCGACATGCCGTTTGATTTGCAGACCCGGCTGTTGCGCGTGCTGTCAGACGGCCAGTTTTACCGCGTGGGCGGCCACCAGCCGCTCAAGTCCAACGTGCGGGTGATCGCCGCCACCCACCAGAACCTGGAGCAGCGGGTGCGCGAGGGCGGGTTCCGAGAGGATTTGTTCCACCGCCTCAACGTCATCCGGCTGCGCTTGCCGGCGCTGCGCGAGCGGCGCGAGGACGTGGCGCAGCTGACGCGTTTCTTTCTGGCCAAGAGCGCCAAGGAGCTGGGTGTGGAGGCCAAGCGCATCACCGAGTCGTCGCTGGAGCGGCTGATGGCGTTTGACTTCCCTGGCAATGTGCGGCAGCTGGAGAACATCTGCCACTGGCTGACCGTGATGGCGCCAGCCCAGGTGATCGAGCCCAAGGACCTGCCGCCCGAATTGATGGCCGGCGATGTCGCCAGGCAGCCGGTGATGTCAGGCCCGGCGATGGGTGCGCCTGCGCCTGCCGACGCCTCAGTGGCCTACGCTGCGCCATCCCCCGGTGGGGCAGCGCCGGTGATGGCGGGAGGTCAGGTTTCGGCCCAGGTGGGCGGCTTGCCGACCGGCTGGTTGCTGGACCTGCAACGTGAGGCCCGCCGCCTGCTCGAATCTGGCAACCCCGAGGTCTGGGACGTGCTGACCCGGCAGTTCGAGGGCCAGCTGATCCACACCGCGCTGGAGGTCACCCGGGGCCGGCGCATCGAGGCCGCGCACAAGCTGGGCATCGGCCGCAACACCATCACCCGCAAGATCCAGGAGCTCGGCCTGGAGGATTGATCCGCCTCCCGCGCACCGCGGCCCGGGTGAGGGTCGGGCTCAGGCTCAGGCGGTCAGCCCAATCCAGACCGGCGCGTGGTCGCTGGGCCGCTCATTCTTGCGCGGCAGCTTGTCCACCTGGCAGGCGGTCACCGACGGCAGCAGGGGCTGGCTGACCAGGATGTGGTCGATACGCAGGCCCTGGTTCTTGCGGAAGGCCAGGTTGCGGTAGTCCCACCAGCTCCAGGTGCGCGCCGGCTGCTCGAACAGCCGGAACGCATCGACCAGCCCCAGCGCCAGCAGCGCCTGGAAGTGGGCGCGCTCTTCGTCCGTGCAGTGGATCGTGCCGGCCAGCGCCACCGGATCGAAGACATCACGGTCCTCAGGCGCAATGTTGTAGTCGCCCATCAGCACAAGATTCGGGTGGCGTGCCAGCTCGTCACGCAGCCAGTCGCGCAGTGCATCCAGCCAGGCCATCTTGTAGGCAAACTTGTCGCTGTCCGGGGCCTGGCCGTTCGGAAAATACGCCCCCACCACCCGCACACCGTCCACCGTGGCGGCAATCACCCGGGCCTGCGGGTCGTCGAAGCCGGGGATGTTGTGCACCACATCGCTGGCCTCGGTGCGCGACAGCAGGGCAACCCCGTTGTAGGTTTTTTGGCCGAACCATTGGCTGTGCCAGCCGGCAGCCAAGATCTCGGCCTGCGGAAACTTGTCGTCAATCAGCTTGGTCTCTTGCAGCACCACCACCTCGGGCTGGTGCGTGGCCAGCCAGTCCAGCAGCTGGGGCAGGCGCACGGTCAGGGAGTTGACGTTCCAGGTGGCTAGTTTCATGGCAATTGAGGCAGGGGTTCGGCATCGCATTCTGTGCGCTATGCCGCCGCGGCGTGGCAGCGCGGGCGACCCTGCGCCACTGAAATAGCCGGTCCAGCGCTGCGGGTTGATCCCCAGCGGGAAACTCCCGCCGGCCTGGGGAGGGCGACTTCGTAGAATAAGACCATCGATCTAGGAGTTTCCCGCAATGCCATCTCATCGCCGCAGCGCCGCCACCCCAGGCGCTGAAGCCACCGCCGAGAGCGGCCTGCGGATTCTCAAAAAGTATCCCAACCGCCGTCTCTACGATACCCAGACCAGCAGCTACATCACGCTGGCCGACGTCAAGCAGATGGTGCTGCAGGGCGAGCACTTTGAGGTGCGCGACGCCAAGACCGCCGACGACCTGACCCGCAGCATCCTGCTGCAGATCATTCTGGAAGAAGAAACCGGCGGCATGCCGATGTTCTCCACCACGATGCTGGCCCAGGTCATCCGCTACTACGGCCACACCATGCAGGGCATGATGGGCAGCTACCTCGAGACCAACCTGCAGGCTTTCGTGGACATGCAGGCCCGGCTGGCCGAGCAGAGCAAGGGGCTGCTCGAGCCCAAAGCCCTGACGCCCGAGACCTGGTCGCAGTTTGTCAGTGGCCAGGCGCCATTGATGCAGGGCCTGATGGGCAACTACCTGGAGCAGAGCAAGAGCCTGTTTGCCCAGATGCAGGAGCAGATGGCGTCGGGTACGCTGTTTCCGGTGATTCCGGGGATCACGCCGATCACGCCAAAACGCTAGCCGCCGGGCATCGCCGACAATCGGCGCATGCAAGACACCGTTTCCCCCGTCGCCCCGGCCGCCGCTTCCAGCGCCCGCCCGCCCCATGTGGCGTTTGTCAGCCTGGGCTGCCCCAAGGCGCTGACCGACTCCGAACTGATCCTGACCCAGCTCAGCGCCGAGGGCTACCAGACCAGCAAGACCTTTGCAGGTGCCGACTTGGTGATCGTCAACACCTGCGGCTTTATCGACGATGCGGTGCGCGAAAGCCTGGACACCATCGGCGAGGCGCTGGCCGCCAACGGCCGTGTGATCGTCACCGGCTGCCTCGGCGCCAAAGGCGGCAAGGACACCGGCGTTGGCAGCGACAACCTGGTGCGGCAGATGCACCCCAGCGTGCTGGCTGTCACCGGCCCGCATGCCACGCAGGAGGTGATGGACGCGGTGCATTTGCATGTGCCCAAGCCGCACGACCCGTTTGTCGACCTGGTGCCCGAGCAACGCGCCCAGTTCCGCGGCGAGGCCGGCATCAAGCTCACGCCGCGCCACTATGCCTACCTCAAGATCAGCGAAGGTTGCAACCACCGCTGCACCTTCTGCATCATCCCCAGCATGCGCGGCGACCTGGTCTCGCGGCCGGTGGGTGATGTGCTGGGCGAGGCGAGGGCGCTGTTCGCCTCGGGTGTCAAAGAGCTGCTGATCGTCAGCCAGGACACCAGTGCCTACGGCGTGGACGTCAAATACCGCACGGGCTTCTTCGATGGCCGGCCGGTCAAGACCCGCATGACCGAGCTCTGCGACGCACTGGCCGAACTGGCCAAGCCGTTTGGCGCCTGGGTGCGGCTGCACTACGTCTACCCCTACCCGCATGTGGACGAACTGCTGCCGATGATGGCCGCCGGCCGGGTGCTGCCCTACCTGGATGTGCCGTTCCAGCATTCGCACCCCGAGGTGCTGCGCCGCATGAAGCGCCCCGCCAGCGGCGAGCGCAACCTGGACCGGCTGCTGAAATGGCGGCAAGACTGCCCCGAACTGGTGATCCGCTCGACCTTCATCGCCGGCTTTCCGGGCGAGACTGAAAGCCAGTTCCAACACTTGCTGGACTTTGTGCGCGAGGCCCAGATCGACCGCGCCGGCTGTTTTGCCTATTCGCCGGTGCAGGGCGCGCTGGCCAACGATCTTGACGGCGCGCTGCCCACCGAGCTGCGCGAGGAGCGCCGGGCCCGCTTCATGGCGGTGGCCGAGGAGGTCTCGATCGCCCGGCTTGCGCGGCGTGTCGGCGCCACCATGCAGGTGCTGATCGACCGCGCGCCAGCGCTGGGCCGCAAGGGCGGTGTGGGCCGCAGTTATGCCGACGCGCCCGAGATCGACGGCACGGTGCGGCTGCTGCCGCCGGAGAAGGCCAGCAAGACCTTGAAGGTGGGCGAGTTCACCCGCGCCCGCATCGTGGCCACCGACGGCCACGATCTGGTCGGCCAGCCGATCTGAATGACGACACACCACACCCCGCCATGACCGACCTGATCACCGGCCTGATCCACCACCCCTACCAGCCAGCGGCCGGCTGGGACGCCGTGCCGCCGGGTGTGTTCAAGGCCTCGACGGTGATCTTCCCCAGCGTGGCGGCGCTGCGGGCGCGCAGCTACACCGCCAAGACCGGCTACACCTACGGCCTGCGGGGCACGCCCACCACCTACCTGCTGGAAGAACGCCTGGCCACGCTGGAGGGCGGCAAGTTCTGCATCCTGTCGCCCAGCGGGCTGGCGGCCATCATGAACGTCAACCTGGGTCTGCTCAAGCAGGGTGACGAGCTGCTGCTGCCCAACAACGTCTACTTCCCGTCCAGTGACCTGGCCGCCAGCGTGCTGGCGGGCTGGGGTATCACGCACCAGTTCTACGACCCGATGAACCCGGCCGACCTGGCGGCGCGCATCAACGCGCGCACCCGGCTGGTCTGGGTGGAGGCGCCGGGCTCGGTGACGATGGAGTTTCCGGACCTGCCGGCGCTGGTGGCCGCTGCGCGCGCCCAAGGCGTGCTGGTGGCGTTGGACAACACCTGGGGCGCCGGGCTGGCCTTCCGCGCCTTCGATTTTGGCGTCGACATCGTGATGCAGGCGCTGACCAAGTACCCCTCGGGCGGTGCCGATGTGCTGATGGGGTCGGTCGTCACCCGCGACGAGGCGCTGCACCTGAAGATGCTCAAGGTCCATGGCCAGCTCGGCCTGGGCGTGGCCGCCAACGATGCCGAGTTCATCTTGCGCAACCTGCCGACGATGGCGCTGCGCTACCACGCCCACGATGCTGCTGCTCGCGCGCTGGCTGCCTGGCTCGGCCAACAGGCCTCGGTCACGCAGGTGCTGCACCCAGCGCTGCCCGGTGCACCCGGCCATGCGCACTGGGCGGCCAGTTGCACCGCTGCAGCGGGGCTGTTTTCGGTGATGCTGGACGAGCGGCTCAGCGCTGCCCAGGTCGACGCCTTTGTCGACGCGTTGCGGCTGTTCAAGATCGGTTATTCCTGGGGCGGCCCGGTCAGCCTGGTCGTGCCCTACGACCTGTCGGCGATGCGTGACGACCGCGCGGCACTGCCCGGCCACCTGGTGCGTTTCTCGATCGGGTTGGAGGCGGTGGTCGATCTGCAGGCCGATCTGGCGCAAGCCTTGCTGAAACTGGGTTGAGCGTGGGTGTCACCGCGCCGAGTTGTGACACCGGCCGGCCATAGCTGCGCACAAGTTCGCAGCTATGGGCAGCCCCTGATACTGCCGTGCGCACAGCCTGCCTGGCTGCGGTATACCTGCGGGTTGTGACCTGTACCGGTGTCGGCGCCATCCTGACGTCCACCCTCGGGCAACAGGCCCAACCGACTGCCAGTGACCATGTGGGATCCTTCGACCATCGCCGTTGAAAAGAGCGAGCTGACGCTGTTCCAGAGCCTGGACGGGCCGGATGCACAGCGTTGCTGTCTGGTGGTCTACAGCGGCCCGGACCTGGGGCGGCAGATCATGCTGGACGAGGGGCTGTCCACGCTGGGCCGGTCGGCTGTCACGCAATTGCAGATCGGCGGCCCGGGCATCAGCCGGCTGCATGCCGAGATTTCTGTCACGGGATCCTCGGCCATGCTGCGCGACCTGGGCTCGGCCAACGGCAGTTTTGTGGGCGATATCCGATTGACCGACCAGCCACAGTTGCTCAAGGACGGCGACCTGGTGCGCCTGGGCAGCGTGGCGCTGAAGTTCTATGCCCACCAGAGCCTGGACGCCGCACTGCACGACCGGGTCTTGCGGCTGGCCACGGTGGACGCCGGCACCGGCCTGTTCAACCGGCGCTACCTGATGGACGCGCTAAAGCGCGGCTGCCGCACCGCCCTCCAGACCGGCCGCCCGCTGTGCCTGGTGATGCTGGACCTGGACCACTTCAAGCAGGTCAACGACAGCCACGGCCATGCCGCCGGTGACCTGGTGCTGCGCGAGTGTGCCGCCATCGCCAGCCTGGTGGTGGGCCGGGCGGGCGTGCTGGGCCGCATCGGGGGTGAGGAATTTCTCGTGCTGCTGCCCGACACTGGCTTGCCTGCGGCTCTGGCCCTGGCCGAGAGCCTGCGCGCGGCGGTGGCAGGGCACAAATTTGTGCTGCCCGCCGGTGCCGGGACCGAACTGCCCGGCGGCAACCGGTTGCAGCACCGCCAGACAGCCTCGCTGGGTGTGGCCGCCTGGCGGGACGAGATGACCGACGTCAGCCAGTTGATGGCCGAGGCCGACAGGGGCCTGTACTTGTCCAAACAGGGTGGCCGCAACCGCGTCAGCGGCTGAGGTCGGCCGGGTCGGGCCGGGTCGGATCAGTCCCGCAACGGCCCGGCCAGCAGCGGTATCGCGCCGTCCGAGTTGGCGCCGAGCAGCCCGACCTGGCTGTAGATGCCCAGCTTTTGCCGGGTGTCCTGGATGTCGAGGTTGCGCATCGTCAGTTGGCCGATGCGGTCAGCCGGGGTGAAAGCGCCTTCGCCGCTCTCCATCGTCAGACGCTCGGGGTGGTAGGTCAGGTTCGGGCTGGCGGTGTCCATGATCGAGTAGTCATTGCCACGGCGCAGCTGCAGCGTTACCTCGCCGGTGATGGCGCGCGCCACCCAGCGCTGGGCGGTCTCGCGCAGCATCAGGCACTGCGGGTCGAACCAGCGGCCTTGGTAGAGCAATTTACCCAGCCGGCGGCCGTTGGCGCGGTACTGCTCGATCGTGTCCTCGTTGTGGATGCCGGTGACCAGCCGCTCGTAGGCGATGTGCAAGAGCGCCATGCCCGGGGCCTCGTAGATGCCG
>JBKJKU010000215.1:0-9280 GCA_046597355.1 Aquabacterium sp. | reverse complement strand
CTCAACATGCACGAGTTCGCCTGGGGCGGCACCTCGGACAACCCGCACTACGGCGCGGTGCGCAACCCGTGGAACACCGATCGCTTCGCGGCCGGCTCCAGCGGCGGCTCCGGCGCGGCCGTGGCGGCGCGTGCCTGCTTCGGCGCCGTCGGCACCGACACTGGCGGCTCGATCCGCCTGCCAGCGGCGATCAACGGCATCGTCGGCATCCGGCCGACCTATGGCCGGGTGAGCAACGACGGCATCATTCCGCTCGCGTGGAGCATGGACACCACCGGACCGATGGCACGCACGGTCGAAGACTGCGCGCTGATGTTTGGCGTGCTCGCCGGCTACGACGCCGCCGATCCCGCAAGCGCGCGCGTGCCGGCCCACGACTACATGGCGCGGCTGAACGACGGCGTGAAAGGCCTGCGCATCGGCGTGGTGCCCGGCTACTTCTTCCACCACCTACAGCCCGCCGTGCATGCGGCGGTGATGGCGGCACTGAAGCTGCTCGAAGCGGCGGGCGCCGAAGTCGTGGAGGTTGACATCAAGAACATCCACGGCAACATCTCGGCCCAACTCACCATCGAATCGGCTGAGCCCAGCACCTACCACCAGCGCTGGCTGCGCGAGCGGCCGCAAGACTACGGCGCCGATGTGCGCACGCTGCTCGAAGTCGGCGAGATGCTGCTGGCCACCCACTACTTGCAGGCGCAACGCTACCGCACATTGCTGCGCAACGAGTTCCTCGAAGCCTTCGAGAAAGTCGACATCTTCCTGTGCCCGACCTTGCCGTTTGCCGCAACACCGGTCGGCGCCATGACCGTCGTGATCGAGAACGGCATAGAGGAAGACATGCTCTCGGCCATCATGCAGTACACCGGCGTGCCCAGCCTGACCGGGCTGCCGGCGCTGGCCGTGCCGTGCGGCTTTGACCCCGATGGCCTGCCCGTGGGCATGCAGTTGATCGGCAAGCCCTTCGACGAGGCCACGCTGTTCAGGGTCGGCGCCGCCTACCAAGCACTGACCGATTTTCACCACAGGGCTCCGCCGATCTAAAGTGCCGGGGACCCCGCCATGCTGAACATCACCGCGATCATCTTCGTCAAGGCCGGCACGGATCAGGCGATGCGCGACGCGCTGCTCGCCGTGGCTGGCAACGTCCGGCTGAACGAGCCGCAGACGATTGGCTTCTTCGTCTCGCAAGACGCGGTTGACCCCTGCGGGGGTGGGACGGGAACGCCACGCTCGCCTGCGCCAAGCGCTTTGCGCAGTCTGCGCCAACCCGTCGTGTTGGCGTTTGTTCAACTCCTCGGTACCAGACTGGAACCCTTGTCCGGAAGCGTTGTGAGCAGGACCTGCATCATTGGCTCAAAGGAATGGCAAGCAGATGAGGCGAAGCCAACTCGAGATGATGAAGGAAGGCTTAGGCGCGTTGTTGAGCCGGCAAAGACGGTCAACTGCTCGTAGGGCGCCGTACAGCACCAAGCCAATAGTTCCGCTCCACAGGAACTGATCCAGCGTGTCTTGGCGGCTGCCATCGACGTTCTTTTCAGGCGTCAGCGCGAACGAGGCACGGCGTCCCCGCGAAGTGAAGCACTGCTAGGCGGTACGCGTGGCGGCAGCCATTGGGGCGCGTTCTGACGCGGGATAGCACCGACCGCACCGCAGTGCGGAACACGGGCTGACACCTTGGCGTGACCGTCATTCGACGGTCACGCTCTTGGCCAGATTGCGTGGCTTGTCCACATCCGTGCCGCGTGCGCAAGCCGTGTGGTAGGCCAGCAGCTGCAGCGGCACCACATGCAGGATCGGTGACAGCGCGCCGTAGTGCTCGGGCATGCGGATCACGTGCACACCCGGCTCGCTGACGATCTGGGTGTCGGTGTCGGCAAATACAAACAGCTCGCCACCGCGGGCGCGCACCTCCTGCAGGTTGCTCTTCAACTTTTCGAGCAGCGCGTCGTTGGGCGCAATCGTCACCACCGGCATTGCCGACGTCACCAGCGCCAGCGGGCCGTGCTTGAGCTCACCCGCGGGATAGGCCTCGGCATGGATGTAGCTGATTTCTTTCAGCTTCAGCGCGCCTTCCAGCGCAATCGGGTAGTGCAGGCCGCGGCCCAGGAACAGCGCGTTTTCCTTGCGCGCAAACTCCGCGGCCCAGGCGATCACCTGCGGCTCCAAGGCCAGCACGGCCTGCACCGCCGCCGGCAGGTGGCGCAACGCCTTGATGTGCTCGGCCTCCTGCGCCTCGCTCAAGCGGCCGCGCAACTTGGCCAGCGTCAGCGTCAGCAGGAACAACGCCACCAGCTGGGTGGTGAATGCCTTGGTCGAGGCCACGCCGATCTCCACCCCGGCGTGGGTCAACAAGTGCAGCTTGCACTCGCGCACCATCGCACTGGTGCCCACGTTGCAGACCGTCAATGTGTGCTGCATGCCCAGGCTGCGGGCGTGTTTCAGCGCGGCCAGCGTGTCGGCCGTCTCACCGCTCTGGCTGATCGTGACGACCAGGGTGCGCGGGTCGGGCACGCTGTCGCGGTAGCGGTATTCACTGGCGATCTCGACGTTGCAGGGGATGCCGGCGATGCTCTCCAGCCAGTACTTGGCGGTCGATCCCGAGTAGTAGCTGGTGCCACAGGCCAGGATCAGCACCCGGTCGATCTGCTGAAAGACGGCGTGGGCGCCCGCACCAAACAGCTCGGGCGTGATGCTGCCCACCGCTTCCAGCGTGTCGGCAATTGCGCGCGGCTGTTCGAAGATCTCTTTTTGCATGTAGTGCTGGTAGGGCCCCAACTCGGCCGCGCCGGTGTGGGCGTGCACCGTGCGCACCTCGCGCTGCACACGGGCGAAGCTGCCGTCAGGCTGGCGTGCGCTGATCCAGTGCTTGCCCAGTTGCAGGTCCACCACATCGCCTTCTTCAAGGTAGACGATCTGATCAGTGACGCCGGCCAGCGCCATCGCGTCGCTGGCCAGAAAGGTTTCGCCCTGCCCTTCAAACACGCCCACGCCCAGCACCAGCGGGCTGCCCTGGCGGGCACCCACCACCCGGTGCGGCTCGTCGCGGCAGAACACTGCGATGGCGTACGCGCCCTTCAGGCGCGGCGTGGCGCGCAGCACGGCGTCGAACAGGTCACCGTCGTAGAGCTGGTGGATCAGGTGGGCGATGACCTCGGTGTCGGTCTGGCTTTCGAACACATAGCCCTTGTTTTGCAGCTCGGCGCGCAATTCGTCATGGTTTTCGATGATGCCGTTGTGCACCAAAGCGATGCGATCGCCCGAAAAATGCGGGTGGGCGTTGTGCACCGCCGGCACGCCGTGGGTGGCCCAGCGGGTGTGGGCGATGCCGGTGCCTGATTGCACGTCGTCTTGCGCGATCTGCAGGCCCAGCTCGGCCACCCGGCTGGTGCTGCGGGTGCGGCGCAACTGTCCGCCCTGGTGCACGGCCACGCCGCAGGAGTCGTAACCCCGGTACTCCAGCCGTTTCAGGCCCTCCACCAGGACCGGGACGGTGTTGCGGTTGCTGACCGCTGCGACGATGCCACACATGGTTGATGCCTTTGTTGTTGCGCTGCAGGAGCCGCATCCTAGACAGGACGTCGAGAAATATGCGTGCAAAATTCAACCGATTGAGAAATTTTTGAATCGCTATGATTTTCAATGCAAGATAATTTCACTATCGTAGACTTTTAGCTGGAATTGCAGATGCCCGAAGCACTGGACGCCATCGACCAACGGCTGCTGGCCTTGCTGCAGGCCGACGCCTCACGCGCCAACCAGGCGCTGGCCGAGGCCGCATTTGTCTCGCCGGCCACGGCCCTGCGGCGGGTGCGCCGGCTGGTCGAGGCCGGCATCATCGAGCGCCAGGTGGCCATCGTCTCGCCAGCCCTGGTGGGCGGCTTGAGCGTGATTGCCGAGGTGACGCTGGACCGCCAAGGCGCCGAGCACCTGGCCGCCTTCGAGACCCGGGCAGTCGCCGAGGCGCCGGTGCAGCAGTGTTACCGGGTCTCGCCCGGCCCGGACTTTGTGCTGGTGCTGTGGTTGCCCGACATGGCGGCCTACCACGCGCTGGTGCAGCGGCTATTCACGCAGGATGCCAACGTGCGCAACGTCAAGAGCTTCTTTGCCACCCACCGGGCCAAGTTCGAGCCGGCGATCAGCCTGGGCGCTGCCTGATCGTTCCGGCGCCAAAGCGGTGGCCCGCGCCCCGCAGCCCGGTCACTGCTGCTTGAGCAACGCCAGACCCTTGAGGTACTCGCCCTCTGGAAACTCGACCGTGGTCGGGTGGTCACACGCGCCCTCCAGGCGTTGCAGGATGGCGGCGTTGACACCGGCGTCCAGCCCGGCACCGGCCACGATTTTGTGGAACAGGTCGGCACTGACGCCGCCCGAGCAGCTGAAGGTCAGCAGCAGGCCGCCCGGCGCCAGCAGTTGCAAGGCCAGGCGGTTGATGTCCTTGTAGGCCCGCGCGGCGCGCTCGGCATGGGCTGCCGTGGGCGCAAACTTGGGCGGATCGAGCACGATGGCATCAAAACTGCGGCCCTCCGCCAGCGCCTGGCGCAGCGCACTGTTGACGTCGGCATCGGCAAACTCGCAACCGGCCAGGTCAAAGCCGTTGCGCAACACGTTGTCACGCGCCAGTGCCAATGCCGGGCCGGACGAATCGACGCTGAGCACCTGCGTGGCGCCACCGGCCAGCGCGGCCACGCTGAAGCCGCCGGTGTAGCTGTAGCCATTGAACACGCTGCGGCAGCCGAGCTGGCGCACCAGCTCGGCAAAGCGGCGGCGGTTTTCTCGCTGGTCCAGGTAGTAGCCCGTCTTGTGGCCGGTGGCCACATCGACGCCCAGGCGCCAGCCATGCTCGGTGATGACCAGGTCGGTCGTGCCGTCGCCGCGCAGCCAGCCGCTGCGCTTGTCCAGGCCTTCTTGCTCGCGCACGCTGGCGTCGGACCGCTCGTAGAGCCGGGCCAGCCCGGTGACCTTGCACAGCGCGTCGGCGATCACGCTGCGCCAGCGCTCGGTGCCGGCGGACAGGAACTGCGCACTCAGTGTGTCGCCATAGCGGTCCACGATCAGTCCGGGCAGGCCGTCGGCCTCGCCGTGCACCAGGCGCTGGCCGTCGCTGGCCAACAGGCCTCCCGTGGCCAGCCGGGCGCGCAGCGTGATGGCGCGGCGCAGCCTGCGCTCGAAAAAGGCAGCGTCAATGCGCTCGGCCTCATCAAAACTCCAGGCGCGCACCCGGAACATCGATTGCGGGCTGAACGCGCCCCAGGCCAGGAACTCGCCCGCGTGTGACTCGACCCGCACCGTCTCACCGGCGTCGGCGCCGCCGCGCGCCACGCTGCCCTCAAACACCCACGGGTGGCGCCGCTGCAGCGAGCGCTCCTTGCCGTCACGCAACCGGATCGTCTTCATGCCGGGATTGTCGCCCGATCAAGCACACCGGATCACTTGCGCCGGGCCCGCGGATGCGCTGCGTCGTAGACCTTGGCCAGGTGCTGAAAGTCCAGCTTGGTGTAGACCTGGGTGGTGGTGATGCTGGCGTGGCCGTGCAAGAGTTGCTGGGCCACGCCAGCAACTCTTGCACGGCGCGCAGGTCGCCGCTGGACTGCAGCAGGTGCGAGGCAAAGCTGTGGCGCAGCATGTGCGGGTGCACCCGTGTCGCCAGACCGGCATCGCCGGCCAGCTTTTGCAGGCGTGACCGCACCTGGCTGGCCGACAGCCGGGTGCCGCGCTGGCTGACAAACAGCGCAGCCTCGCCCGGTGCGGCCAGTGTGCTGCGCACGGCCAGCCAGGCGGTGAGCGCCTGCAGCGCCGGGCCGCCCACCGGCACGCTGCGGCGTTTGCTGCCCTTGCCCAGCACATGGGCGGTGGCGTCGGGCGCGTCGATCCAGCCGGCCGCCTCGGCGCTGGCCTGCAGGTCCAGGCCGATCAGCTCACCCACCCGCAGGCCGCAGCCGTAGAGCAGCTCGACGATGCAGTGGTCGCGCGGCGGCAACGCCGGGTTGTCGCTGCTGGGCACCTGCTGCGCCAGCGCCACCGCCTGGTCGACGTTGAGCGCCTTGGGCAGCGGCTTGGGCGCCTTGGGTGCACGGATGCCGTCCACCGGGTTGTGCGTGATCAGCCGCTCGCGGCCCCAGTGGCGGTACAGCCCGCGCCAGGCCGCCAGCGCGATCGCGATGCTGCGTGGCCCCAGGCCGCGCTCGCGCAGGCGGGCGGTCCAGCCGCGCACGTGGTGGGTCTGGGCTTGCAGCAGGTCGATGTGCCCGTCCGCCGCCATCTGCTGCAGCCAGCCCAGCGCGTCGGCGTACATCGCCAAGGTGCGCGCGGCCAGCCGGCGCTCGACCCGCAGGTGCTGCAAAAAGCGCGTGATGCCGTCGGTCAGCCCGTCAGTCGGCGCGTCAGTCAGCCCGTCAGTCAGCCTGGCAGGCGACGCCGTGGGCGGCAGCGGCGCCGACATCCCGCGCCTAGCGCAGCGGCAGCAGCCGGGTCAGCCCGGCGCTGGCCACCTCGCCGATGCGCGTCAGGAACTCGGTGCCCATCTCGGCGCTGTAGCGGGTGGGGTCGGGGGACCCCAGCACCAGCAGGCCGACCACCTCACCGGCCCCGGCCATACCGCCGGTACCGGCAAACCCCTGGGCATCGCCCGCGCGCAGCGGGATCAGCGCCACCGACATCACAGTGGCGGCGTCCGTCAGCCAGCCTACCGGCTCGAAACCCGAGTTCAGCCCGCAATAGGGCACGCTCAGGCTGCGGGTGAAGCTGCGGATGTCGTCGCTGGCGCCCTGGGTGAAGGGCAGTGACGCAAAAGCCTGGTCGGCGCCCCACAGCCGCAACGCTGCCTGCGGAATCATAAATTCGTGTTGCAAGGACGCCAGCAGCACCTCAGGCAGCGCGCCCGGGCTGCCCGCCAACAAGATGGCGCGGGTGAAGCGGTGCAGGCGGTCGGCGATCGCCACGTTCTCCTGGCCATGCCGGATCATCTCCATGATCTTCTGCTCCAGGCCCTTGATCTTGTCGCGCAGCATTTCCATCTGCCGCTGCTGCAGCGACACGGCGCGCTGGCCGTGCGGGCTGGTCAGCTGGATGCTGGCCAGCAGGTCGGCGTTGCGCTCAAAAAACGCTGGCGTGTTGGCCAGGTAGTTGGCGATGTCGGTCTCGGTGATGGCGCCTTCGATGCTCACAGTTCGATTTCCCCTTCAAAAACGGTTTCGGCCGGCCCGGTCATCAGCACCGAGGCCTCGTCGTCAGGCCATTCAATCGTCAACAGGCCACCACGCGCCTGCACATGCACCCGGCGGTCCAACCAGCCCAGCCGGATGCCGGCCACCACCGCCGCACAGGCGCCGGTGCCGCAGGCCAGGGTTTCGCCAGCGTCACGCTCGTAGACCCGCAACGCGATCTGCTGGCGCGAGAGCACCTGCATGAAGCCGGCGTTGACCTTGCGGGCAAAGCGCGGCTGCTGCTCGATGCGCGGGCCCAGCTCGGCCACCGGCGCCTCACGCACGTCGGCCACCCGGTACACCGCATGCGGGTTGCCCATCGACAGCAGCGCCACCTCGACCCGCCGGCCCTCGCCCACGTCCAGTGGCCACAGCTCAAACCCCGCCTCGGGCCGCGGCACAAGCCCGCGGGCGTCAAACGGCAGCCGTGCCAGATCGAACACCGGCCGGTTCATGTCTACCGTGACCCGGCCGTCGTCTTGCAGGTGCAGCAGCAGCAGGTTGTTGACGGTCTGGACACGCAGCGTGCGCTTGTCGCTCAAGCCCCGGTCGTGCACAAAACGCACAAAACAGCGCGCGCCGTTGCCGCAGTGCTCTACCTCGTCGCCGGTGTTGTTGAAAATGCGGTAGCGAAAGTCGACACCGGCGTCCCGCGGCGGCTCGACCAGCAGGATCTGGTCGGCACCCACGCCAAAGCGCCGGTCGCCCAGCCGGCGCAGTTGCTCGGGCGACAGCTCGATCGGCGCCTGGGTGGCATCGAGCACCACAAAATCGTTGCCCGCGCCCTGCATCTTGGTGAATTTCAATCGCATGGCGGCAGATTATCGGCCGGCAACCGCACTGTCAGCGCGGTACGCGCCAAGCCTTGCTCGACGGCGGGCGCGATGCCGGCCGGCTCGGGCGGTTTTGCCAGCGCTGCGCTGCATCTGCACAGGCCCGTTCTGCGCGACCGGGCCTGCCGTGCCGGCAGCGCTGCCGCGTCAGGACGCCAGCACCAGCGTGGTGATCAATGCCAGCGCTGCGCCCAGCGCGACCACGACAACCACCGCCGAGTCCAGCGCAGCGGGCCGCCGCAGCCACGTTGAAAAAATCTGATTGCACATCTTGCGCCCCCAGGCTGGTCACTGAGGCTTGCAGTATCCAGACAGATGCCGCGCAAGGCGTCACCCGTACTGAGGATGGGGCGTGGCCGGCGCAGCGGCGCCGCCGTGTCTGGGCCCACCCGTCAATACAGGCCGGGCTCGCCCTCGGGCCGTGTCTTGAAGCGCTTGTGCACCCACAGGTACTGCGCCGGGTTGCGCAGGATCTGATCGGCGATCCACTGGTTGATGCGGGTAGCGGCCTGAACATCGTCGTCGCCGGGAAAGTCGGTCCACGGCGGCATGAACCGCACCCGGTAACCCGCGCCGCCGGGCAGGATTTCGGCCAGCACCGGTTGCACCGCCATGCCGAGCGCCCGGGCCATCCGCGCCGGCGCCAGCAGGGTGGCCGCAGACACCTCGAAAAACGGCACAAACGCCGCATCCCGTGCGCCAAAGTCCATGTCCGGCAGGTTGAAAAACACCCGCCCCCGGCGGATCGCCCGCACCAGCGGCAGGGCACGCTCGCTGCGGGCAAACACCTCGGCCAAACCAAAACGCATCCGGCCGCGGCGCATCGCCCCGTCGAACACGGTGTTGCTCTGGGCCTGGTAGATCGACGCCACCGGGCGGCCCTGGAACAGTTGGGTCGCCGTGCCCGCCACGTCCAGCGCCACAAAATGTGGCACCAGCCACATCACCGGCTTGTCGCTGCGCTCGGCAAAACCGACGTCGCCCTCGACATGGATCAGCGACTTCAGACGCGCCGGCGGGGCATACCACAGCAGACCGCGCTCCAGCAGGCTGCGCGCCAGCCAGCCAAAGTGCTCGCGCACCAGGCGGGCGCGGGCGGCTGGGTCCAGGCCAGGCAGGCACAACTCGACATTGCGCAGCGCCACGCGCCGGCGCCCGCCCGCCAGCGCATGCAGCAAGTGGCCCAAGCCCCGGCCCAACGCCGCCTGAACAGCCAGCGGCAAGGCCTGAAAGGCCCACAAC
>JBKJKU010000405.1:0-38015 GCA_046597355.1 Aquabacterium sp. | reverse complement strand
CCGGGCCAACCCGTCCGGTGGCGCCGCCGCTCGTGCGACGAAGCCAAACCATGTCACCCCTTCAAATCCGGGCAGGCCGGACTCGGCCACGGTGGGCAGCTCCGGCGCCAGGGGCGAACGCTTGAGGCCCGTGACCGCCAAGGCCTTGATCTTGCCGGCGCGCGCTTGCGGCAAGGTCCATGTGATCGAGTCGAACTGGAAACCCACCTGACCCGAGACCACGTCCGCCAAGGCCTGGACACCGGTCTTGTAAGGCACATGAACGGCCTGGGTGCCACTGCTGGATTTGAACAGCTCGCCCACCAGGTGCGTGATGGTTCCATTGCCGCTGGAGGCAAAGCTCAGTTGACCCCGCTTGGCTTTGGCCAGTTGCAGCAGGCCTTTCACGTCCGTCACGCCCAGCGTATTGCTGACCACCAGCACATTCGGTGCGCGGGCCACCAGGCCCACGGGCGCGAAGTCCTTCACGGCGTCGTAAGGGAGCTTGGGGTTGGCCACCGACAGGATGGCGTGGGTGCTGGTGGTCGCCATCAGCAACGTGTAGCCGTCCGCCGGCGCTCGGGCCACTTGCTCGCTGGCAATGGCACCGGCCGCGCCGGGACGGTTGTCGATGACCACCGACTGCCCCAGGGCGTCGCCCATCTTCTGGCCCACCAGGCGAGCGATAGCGTCGGTTGACCCGCCAGCGGCAAAGGGCACCACCAGCTTGATGGGCCGCGAGGGATAGCCCTGCGCCATGACAGGTGCCAGCGTCAGCACGGCCGCCGCCGCCAGCGCGCATTTCAGAAAGTACCGGGTTCTCATCATGTCTCCTTTGGTTGGATACGTGCTACCTTAGCGACAGGACTCTGCGATGGAAAATGATTAATTTGGATGCCCGGGCC
Organism: Aquabacterium sp.; assembly: GCA_046597355.1. GTDB lineage: Bacteria > Pseudomonadota > Gammaproteobacteria > Burkholderiales > Burkholderiaceae_C > Pseudaquabacterium. Next base: position 37,131 of record JBKJKU010000405.1, on the reverse strand, counting down.
ATGCACGCCATCGATGGCTGCGCTGACGGATCGAACTGAATGGACTTGCGGCGAATCGATCTCAACCTGCTCGTGGTGTTCGAGGCCCTGGTGTCCGAGGGCAGCGTTTCCAGCGCTGCGCGACGGCTGCACTTGTCGCAAAGCGCCATGAGCCACGCCTTGTCCCGTCTGCGGGACGCTTTCGGCGATCCCATCCTGGTGCGCCATGGTCGCGGGATGGAAGCCACGCCGCAGGCACTGGCGGCCCTTCCCGAAGTGAGATCGCTGCTTGTCCAGGTCGGCCGCCTGTTTGCACACGGTGGCCGCTTCGATCCGGCGACAGCCGATCGCAGCGTGCACATCGGGGCGTCGGATCACGCCGCGGCGCTGGTGCTGCCCGCGCTGATCGCCAGCATTCGCCGCGAAGCACCCGGTATCCGGCTGCGGCTGCGCCATGCAGGGCGTGTGGATGCGCCGCAGATGCTGCGGTCGGGCCAGCTGGACCTGGCCCTGGGCGTCCTCAACAACCTGACCGCGGACCTGGCTACCCAGCCGCTGATCTCAGAGCCGTATATGTGCGCCGTGGCTGAAGAGACCGCAACAAAGCTGCCGCTGTCGCGCGGTGACTACCTCGAGGCAGAACACATCAATGTGCTGGTACAGGGCGATACGCTGGGGCTGATTGACGAGGCACTGGCCCGACAGGGCCTGGCCAGACGCATTGCGCTGACCGTCCCCCACTTCAGCACCGCGCTGGCCTTGTTGCCCGGCACGCCGCTGGTGTACACGGGACCGGCCAGCCTGTTCACCCGCACGCCGCAAGGGCTGCGTCTGTTCAAGCCTCCCGTGGATCTGCCGGAGTTCCCGACACAACTGGCTTGGTCCGTGCGCAACCAGAACGACGAGGGGCTGCAATGGCTGCGCAAGCAGATTGTGGCGCAGTTTCAGTCGGTGAAAAAACCTGGCGCTAATGAAGAAGAGCGATCCATCACCGACGCTGCTTGAGCGCTCTCCCCGGGGACGAGAGAGCTCGCATGTCAGAATAGGAATTTAAGAAAAATCAGCACCCAGCCCTTATGGACAGTGCGTAGACAGCTATTGAATCAATAGCGCCTTATCTGGCGGCGTGCGGCAGGCTCACAGCTTGGTTTCTGGCACTTCTTCTTCCTCCGAAGGCCAGTCACGGATATAAGCCTTGAGCATCTTGTTCTCAAAATTCTGCCCATCGACCACCGCTTTGGCCACGTCGTAAAACGAAATCACGCCTTCCAGCACTTTTTTGTTGAGCACCGGCATGTAGCGCGCGTGACGGCCCAGCATCATGCGCCGCACTTCGTCAATTTCGGTGTCGGGCGTGCAGGTCAGCGGCGCATCGTCCATCACCGCGCGCACGGTCAGTGTGCCCACGCTGCCGTCGTTGCCCACGATGGCGGCAATCACCTCGCGGAAGGTGAGCATGCCGACGACGTCGCCGTGTTCCATCACCACCAGCGAGCCGATGTCCAGGCTGGCCATGGTGGTCACGGCCTCGGACAGCGCTTGTTCGGGTGACACGGTGAACAGGGTGCTGCCCTTGACAAGCAGGATGTCGCTGACTTTCATGGGGGATCTCCTTGGGAATCGGCACATTCTCACCGCAGGCGCCGCTGAAAACATAGCACACAATCCCTGCCTACAACAGCTCAGACAACGCCACCGACATGCCTGGTTACAGCGATCCCGGTTTCGACACGCTGGCGCTGCACGCCGGCGCCACCCCCGACCCGACCACCGGCGCGCGGGTCACGCCGATCCACCTGAGCACCTCGTTTGTGTTCCAGAGCAGCGAGCACGCTGCCTCGCTGTTCAACATGGAGCGCTCGGGCCATGTCTACAGCCGCATCAGCAACCCCACCACCGCCGTGCTGGAGGAGCGCATCGCTGCGCTGGAAGGCGGCGTCGGCGCCATCGCCACAGCCAGCGGCCAGGCGGCCTTGCACCTGGCGATTGCCACGCTGGCCGGCGCGGGCCACCACATCGTGGCCAGCAGCGCGCTGTACGGCGGGTCGCACAACCTGCTGGACTACACGCTGCGGCGCTTTGGCATCAGCACCACCTTCGTGCGGCCGGACGACATCGACGGCTGGCGTGCCGCCATCCGGCCCGAGACCCGGCTGCTGTTTGGTGAAACCCTGGGCAATCCGGGGCTGGACGTGCTGGACATGCCGACCGTCTCTGCCATCGCCCACGACGCCGGTCTGCCGCTGCTGGTCGATTCCACCTTCACGCCGCCCTGGCTGCTGCGGCCGTTTGAGCACGGCGCCGACCTGGTCTACCACTCGGCCACCAAGTTCTTGTCCGGCCACGGCACGGTGGTGGGCGGCCTGCTGGTGGATTCGGGCCGCTTCGACTGGGACAAATCCGGCCGCTTCCCGGAGCTGACCGAGCCTTATGACGGCTTTCACGGCATGGTGTTTTCTGAAGAAAGCACCGTGGGCGCCTTTTTGCTGCGCGCCCGCCGAGAGGGCCTGCGCGACTTTGGCGCCTGCATGAGTCCGCACACCGCCTGGTTGATACTGCAGGGCATTGAAACCCTGCCGCTGCGCATGGCGCGCCACATCGAGAACACCCGCAAGGTGGTGGCGATGCTGGCCGGTCATGCCAGCGTGTCGCGCGTGGGCTACCCCGAGCTTGAATCGCATCCCAGCCACGCGCTGGCCAAGCGCCTGCTGCCACGCGGCTGCGGCGCGGTGTTCAGCTTCGACTTGAAGGGCAGCCGCGCGCAGGGCGTGGCCTTCATCGAGGCGCTGAAGATTTTTTCGCACCTGGCCAACGTGGGCGACTGCCGGTCGCTGGTGATCCACCCGGCCTCGACCACGCACTTCCGGATGGACGACGCGGCGCTGGCGCGTGCTGGCATCGGCCCCGGCACGATCCGGCTGTCGATCGGGCTGGAGGACGCCTGCGACCTGCTCGACGACCTGAAACGGGCGCTCAAGGTGGCGGAGAAAGCGGCATGAAGCTCAGCATGCAAGGCCAGTCTGGCGCGGTGCCGGCCTACGCCTACACCGGCGGCAAGCCGTTTGATGCTGCCCTGCCCTGCGTGGTCTTCATCCACGGCGCGCTGCACGACCACAGTGTCTGGACCCTGCTCGCGCGCTGGTGCGCCCACCATGGTCACAGCGTGCTGGCCGTAGATTTGCCCGGCCACGGCCGCAGCGCCGGGCCGGCGCTGGGCTCGGTCGAGGCGCTGGGCGACTGGGTGTTGGCGGTGCTGGACGCTGCCGGCGTGACAGCGACAACGCCGGTGACGCTGGTCGGCCACAGCATGGGCTCGCTGGTCGCACTCGAAGCCGCGGCCCGGGCGCCCGAGCGCATCCGCCGCTTGGTGATGGTGGGCGCGGCCTACCCGATGAAGGTCTCGGCCACCTTGCTGGACACCGCCCGCGATGCCCCGATCAAGGCCATCGACATGGTCAACGCGTTTTCGATCAGCACGCTGGCCGCCAAACCGTCGTTCCCCGGGCCGGGCACCTGGTTGCACGGCAGCAACCAGGCGCTGATGCAGCGGGTGCTGGCCGGGCCCCACGCCGCCGGCTGCGCGGTCAACCTGTTCCACCATGACTTCAGCGTCTGCGACCAGTACGGCAACGGTCTGGCAGCCGCAGCGGCAGTGGCCTGCCCGGTGACGATGGTGCTGGGCGCCCAGGACCAAATGACGCCGCCGCGCAGCACCCGCGACATCGCCGCCGTGCTGAAGGCACGGGTGGTGCTGCTGCCGAGTGGGCACAGCCTGATGAGCGAGGTACCCGACGGGCTGCTGGCGGCGCTGCGCGAGGCGTTGGCCTGAGCCGCAGGTGGGCTGGGTTCAGGCAGGCGGCAGAAACAGGGCCTGCAGGTCCGACAAGAAGTCGAACCCGCGGGCGCTGGGCCAGACCCGGCTGAAATCGCGCGCCAGCAGGCCCATCGCCTCGCCTTTTTCCAGCGCCGCGGCAATCGCCGTCACCGCCAGGCCGGTGCGTTGGGTGAAATCAGCCAGTGCAAAGCCCTCGCGCAGCCGCAGCGCGTTCAGCATGAACTCGAACGGCAGGTCGGCGCGGGGCACCTCGTCGTCGTTGCTCATCGCCTGGCCGGCCAGCGCCTGCTCGGTGTAGGTCTTGGGATCGCGCCAGCGCACCTGGCGGATGACCCGGTGCGGATAGCTGAGCTTGCCGTGCGCGCCGGCACCAATGCCCAGATAGTCGCCGAACTGCCAGTAGTTCAGGTTGTGGCGGCAGCGGTGGCCGGTGCGGGCAAAGGCCGACACCTCATAACGCTGCAAGCCGGCATCGCCAGTGCGCGCCACGATGGCGTCCAGCATGTCGCTGGCCAGGTCGTCGTCGGGCAGGCCGGGTGGTGGCTTGAGTGCAAAACGGGTGTTGGGCTCGACCGTCAGGTGGTAGATCGACAAGTGCGGCGGCGCAAACGACAAGGCAATGTCCAGATCGGTGTGCAACTGCGCCAGGGTCTGACCGGGCAGCGCGTACATCAGGTCGAGGTTGAAGGTCTCGAACGCGGACGCCGCTTCGGTCAGTGCGGCACGCGCCTGGGCGCCGTCATGCACCCGGCCCAGCTTGGCCAGCATCGCATCATCGAAACTCTGCACGCCCACCGACAGGCGGGTCACGCCCGCCGCCCGAAACGCCTTGAACCGGTCGCGCTCGAAGCTGCCCGGGTTGGCCTCCAGCGTGATCTCGCAACCCGGCAGCAGCGGCAGCCGGGCGCGGATCGCCGCCAGCAGCCGGTTGATGGCATCGGCTGAAAACAGGCTGGGTGTGCCGCCGCCGATGAAGATGCTGTGCACCGACCGGCCCCAGACCTGGGGCAGCGCGGTCTCCAGATCGGCGATCAGTGCGTCAATGTAGCGCGCTTCGGGCAGGCCGCCACTGGCGGCATCGGGTACGGCGTGGGAGTTGAAGTCGCAGTACGGGCATTTGGCCAGGCACCAGGGCAGGTGCACGTACAGCGCCAGCGGCGGGGATTCACCCAGCCGCAGCGTGCCGGGGCGCAGGTAGCGGTCAACCAGGTCCATCGCGCTCGCCCGTCAGCCCACCAAGTGCCACGCGTCAGCCAGCATCGCGCGCAGCAGTGCGGCTGACCGTGCGCGGTGGCTGTGCTGGTTTTTGGTCACGGCGTTCATCTCGGCCACCGTTGCACCCAGCGCGGGGATGAACATCAGCGGGTCGTAGCCAAAGCCGTGCTCGCCGCGCGGCGCGGTCAGGATTTCGCCCGGCCAGCGGCCCACCGCCACCAAGGGCTCGGGGTCGTCGGCATGGCGGATGGCCACCAGCGTGCTGATGAAGTGCGCCCGCCTGTCAGGCACAGCCTGAAGGCGCGCCAGCAGCGCGGCGTTGTTGGCAGCGTCCTGGCGGCGGCGGTGGGCCTCGCGGTCGTCACCCTGGGCCAGCAGCAGCTCACCTGCAAAGTGCGCCGAAATCACGCCCGGTGCGCCGCCCAGCGCGCCCACACACAGGCCGGAGTCGTCGGCCAGCGCCGCGCTGCCGCTGGCCCGTGCCGCCTGCCGGGCCTTGGCCAGTGCGTTTTCGATGAAGCTGTGGTGCGGCTCGTCGGCCTCGGGGATGCCCAGCGTGCCCTGGGCTTTGATATCCAGCGGCAAACCCGCCAGCAGCGCCTGCAACTCGGCCAGCTTCTTGGCGTTGTTGGACGCCAGCACCAGCCGCATCGGCGCCTGCCCAGGCAGATTCACGTCACGTCACCCCAGCCCAGCTTGCGTCAGCGCGGCAGCGGCGCAGCGATGGCCGCCAACTGCGCGGCCACCAACTCGGAAATGCCCTTGCCGGCCAGCGTCAGCAGCGCGTCCATCTCGGCGCGCGAAAACGCTGCGCCCTCGGCCGTGCCTTGCAGCTCGACAAAACCTCCGGCAGCGGTCATCACGACGTTCATGTCGGTGTCGCAGCCGGCGTCTTCGCTGTAGTCCAGGTCCAGCAACGGCACACCGCCGACGATGCCCACCGAGATCGCCGCCAGCCCGCTCTTGATCGGGCTGGCCGTCAGCTTGCCCTGGGCCAGCAGCCAGCTCACCGCATCGTGTGCCGCCACCCAGGCGCCGGTGATCGCCGCGGTGCGCGTGCCGCCGTCGGCCTGCAGCACGTCACAGTCGATCAGGATGCTGCGCTCGCCCAGCGCCGCCAGGTCGAACACGCAGCGCAGCGATCGGCCAATCAGGCGCTGGATCTCCTGCGTGCGGCCGCTCTGCTTGCCGCGCGCGGCCTCGCGGTCGCCGCGGGTGTGGGTGGCGCGCGGCAGCATGCCGTATTCGGCAGTGACCCAGCCCTCGCCGCTGCCGCGCTTGTGCGGCGGCACTTTTTCTTCGACCGACGCGGTGCACAGCACCCGGGTGTGGCCAAAGCTGACCAGCACCGAGCCCTCGGCATGGCGGGTGAAGGCGCGCTGGATGCTGACCGGGCGCAAGGCATCGGCCGCGCGGCCGTCAGTGCGCAGTTCAGCGCGCACGGCGGGTTGCTCTGTACTCATGGCAGTCCTCAGGGTTTTTTTTGTGACGAGCGCCGGATCGCGTCGTTGATCTCACGGATCGAGCGTTCGATCTCGGCTTCGTCCAGCTCTTCGACCGGGCTGTCGCCGGCCGCCAGGCTGGCCTGGATGGTCGAGGCAAATACCTCGTCACCCAGCGTGCGGGTGGACACGGCCTGGGCGTTGTCAGACGCCTCGGCGTCCTCCCACTCCACGGCCAACACGGTGACATTGTCGCTGCGCGGGCCGGCGCTGCGCAGCGCCGCTTCGGCCAGCTCGGGCACCGCATCAGAGATCGGCCGCGTCGCCAGGTGCTCGACGATCACCGCATCGCTCACCGCCCCCCACAGGCCGTCGCTGCACAGCATCACCCGGTCACCCGGCTGCAGCAGCATCGGCCCGGCGGTATCGACCACCGGCTTGCCGGGGCTGCCCAGGCAAGTGAACAGCACATTGCGGTTGAAGCGCTGGCCGTCGGCCGGCAAGACCTGGCCCGACTGCGCCATGGTCTCGTGCAACTCGGTGTACGAATGGTCGCGGGTGCGCGCCACCAGCTTGTCGCCGCGCAGCAGGTACAGGCGCGAATCGCCACAGTGGGCCCAATACGCCGCATTGCCCTGCATCACACACGCCACGATCGTGGTGCGCGGGGTGTCGAGCAGCGCGCGGTCGGTGGCGTAGCGCAGCAACTGGTGGTGACCGGCCAGCACTGCGTCATGCAAAAAACGCAGCGGGTCGGCCAAAGCCGGCTTGGCATCGCGCTGGAACATTGCCGACAAGGTTTGCAGCGCCAGCTGCGATGCGACCTCGCCCTCGGGATGGCCGCCCATGCCGTCGGCCAGCGCAAAAAGGCCGGACGAGCGGGTGTAGCAATAGCCCATCCGGTCCTCGTTCTTCGGTCGGCCGCCGCGGCGGCTGACCTGGTACACCGAGAACTTCACTGTGCCCACTCCCCGCTCAACGCCAGGGCCGTTGTCGCTGGCCCGCCGGTCAAGACTTGGACCCCGTCTTCAGGCTTTCGATCTGCAGCTTGAGCCGCTCGGAGAAACTCAGCTTGGTGTAGCGCCGCTCGGTCTCGCGGGCCAGCTCTTTTTGCAGCGCAAACACGCTTTGCGGCCGCGACAACGGGTCCAGCGCCATGCACCACTCGGTGACCTCGATCAGGTTGTCGGAGTAGACGTTGCGCAGCCTGGACAGGCTGAGCGCGAGCCGGTCTTTCTCCAGCCGCTGCGGCGCCTCGTTGGGCGGGTAGCCCTGCATGCAGGCGTAGATGCAGGCGCCGATCGCGTAGATGTCGGTCCAGGGGCCCAGCGTGCCGTCGCGGCGGTACATCTCGGGCGCCGCAAAACCGGGGGTGTACATCGGCCGGATGAAGTTGCCTTCTTTAGACAGCACCTCGCGCGCCGCCCCAAAATCCAGCATCACCGCCTTGTTGTCGTTGGTGACAAACAGGTTGGCCGGCTTGATGTCGAGGTGCAGCATCTTGTACTGGTGCACGATGCGCAGGCCGCGCAGGATCTCGTCGAACAGGCTGCGGATGGTGGACTCTCGAAACACCTTGTCGCGCTTGAGATCACGCGCCGTGACGATGAAATCCTGCAGGGTGTCACCCTGCAGGTAGTTCATCACCATGTAGACGGTTTCGTTTTCACGGAAGAAGTTGAGCACGCTGACCACGCTGGGGTGGCTGATCTGCGCCAACGAGCGGCCTTCTTCGAAAAAACTCTTCAGACCCAGGCGGTACAGCGGCTGCTTTTCGGGTTTGACGCGGGGCGTCAACTCACCGGCCGAGCGCTCGGCCAGGGACGCAGGCAGGTACTCCTTGATCGCCACGCTGTGGCGCTCGGCGTCCTCCGCCAGGTACACCACACCGAAGCCGCCCGCTGCCAGTTTCTTGACGATCTGGTAGCCACCGACCACGGTGCCCGCAGGCAACGGGGCGGGCTTGGGCTTTGACATAATCCGCGTTTTCCCTGACTGGTGATCTCGATGGCAGTTTACAGCATGACCGGGTTTGCCCAGGCCACCGAGGGTGCAGCCGGTCGGGGTGACGACGCGCCAAACCCCGCGGGCCAGGCTGGCGCTGCGGTAACGGTCGAAGCCCGCTCGGTCAACAGCCGGTTCCTCGATGTGGCGTTTCGACTGCCCGATGAGTTGCGGGGCCTGGAGCCGGCGCTGCGTGAGCTGGTGGGCGCGCATTTCCGGCGCGGCAAGATCGAGTTGCGCATCGCCAGCCAGCGTGATGCCGAAAACGCCTGGCCACAGCCCCAGCCCGAACAGCTGAACCGGCTGTCGCTGCTGGAGTCCAGCGTCACCGGCTGGCTGCCACTGGCCCGACCCCTCAGCGTGAACGAGGCGCTGCAATGGTGCCGGCAAGGCGGGGTGGCCGAACGCCTGGACGAAGCAGCACTGGCTGCCGCGCGCACCGCAGTGGTCGGCCTGCGCGATGCAAGGGCGCGCGAAGGCGCACGCCTGGTGGTCATCCTGACCGAGCGCATCGGCCACCTGCGCGGCCTGGCCATGCAAGCCGCGCCCCTGGTGCCGGCCGTCGTCAAGCGCCAGCAGCAACGTTTTCTGGAGCGTTGGCAGGACGCGCTGGCCAGCGTGCCGGTCAGTGCCGGTGCAGGCGCCAGTGTCGGCGCCGACGCCCTGCGTGACCGCGCGCTCAACGAAGCCGCCGCCTACGCCCTGCGCATCGACGTGGCCGAAGAGCTGGCGCGCCTGTCAGCCCACCTCGACGAGCTCACCCGCCTGCTGGCCGCCGGGGGCGAACTCGGCAAGCGGCTGGACTTCCTGATCCAGGAGTTGCACCGTGAGGCCAACACGCTCGGGTCCAAATCGTCCGCGCTCGAGTTGACCAACATCTCGGTCGAGATGAAAGTCGCCATCGAGCAGATGCGCGAGCAGGTGCAAAACATCGAGTAGCCAAGCCGGCGCAGCGGGCGGGCGGGCCGCGGCTGCGACTGCAGCCGGCACGCTGGCACTGCAGGCAGGCGCTGGACCGCGAAGTTGGGTGAAAATCACGGCCGATGGAAACCCCCGGCAATCTGTTCGTCGTCGCCGCCCCCAGTGGCGCCGGCAAGTCCAGCCTGGTCAAGGCCTTGCTGGAACTCGATTCGCACCTCACGGTATCGATCTCGCACACCACCCGCGCGCCGCGCGGCCAGGAGCGTGACGGGCGCGAGTACTGGTTCATCGACGAGCCCGCGTTCCGCACCATGGCCGCCCAGGGCGATTTTTTTGAATGGGCTGAGGTGCATGGTCATCTCTACGGCACCTCCAGGCCGGCCGTGACCCAGCGTTTGGCCGCCGGCATCGACGTGATCCTGGAGATCGACTACCAGGGCGCACTGCAAATCAAGCAACTGTTCGAGTTTGCGGTGCTGATCTTCATCCTGCCGCCGGGCTGGGACGAGTTGCGCCAGCGCCTGACCCGGCGCGGCGAAGACCCGCCCGAGGTGATAGCGCAGCGCATGGTCAATGCCCGGGTCGAGGTGGCGCAAGCCCGGCATTTCGACTTTGTTATAATCAACGGTTTGTTTGAGACCGCGCTGTTTGATTTGAAGACGGTCGTGCATTCGCAGCGTTTGCGCTACGCCGCTCAGCAGCGCAACAAATCGCAGGTGTTTGCAGCGCTGGATCTGATCTGACCCGATTTGGTCGCAAGCCCGTTTTCAACCCGTCGTCACCTCCAAAGGCAAGCCCATGGCCCGCATCACTGTCGAAGACTGCCTGCTCAAGATCCCCAACCGGTTCCAGTTGGTGCTGGCTGCAACCTACCGCGCCCGCATGCTCAGCCAGGGCCATGCGCCCAAGATCGAAAGCAAGAACAAGCCTGGCGTGACAGCACTGCGCGAGATCGCTGCCGGCGAAGTGGGTGTCGAGATGCTGCGCCGCGTGCCGCTCTGAGCTTCCGCTGCACGGCGGACGCCTGCGGGCGTCACCCCACCAAGGCGCCTTCGGGCGCCTTTGTCGTTCTTGGCGCCTGCAGGATCACGCGGGGAGGCGCCCGGTGGGCGCGGTCAATTTGCAGCCTGATCACCGCACCCGCCGTGCTGACAGCCAAAGCAGGCTAAATTCGGGCATGGGCATTCGATCCTTTGCTGCTGAACTGCTGCTGCCGTCCGTGCTGCAGGCCAAGTCGCGCAATCCCACGCCCGCCAGTGCCAGTGACGCCATTCCGGTCGCCTCGTTTGCGGCCTTGTCGGACAAGTTGAGCTACCTCAGCCGGCCCGATTTCAAGCTGGTGCGTGACGCCTACAAATTTGCTGACGAAGCCCACCTGGGGCAGTTGCGTGCCAGTGGCGAGCCCTACATCACCCACCCGCTGGCAGTGGCCGGGCTGGTGGCCGACTGGCGGTTGGATGCGCAAGCCGTGATGGCCGCGTTGATGCACGACGCAATGGAAGACTGCGGCATCACCAAGATAGAGCTGATCGAGCGTTTTGGCGCCCCCACCGCCGAGATGGTGGACGGCCTGACCAAGCTCGACAAGCTGCAGTTCTCCACCCGCGAAGAGGGCCAGGCCGAATCGTTCCGCAAGATGCTGCTGGCCATGGCGCGCGACGTGCGCATCATCCTGATCAAGCTGGCTGACCGGCTGCACAACATGCGCACGATGACGGCCATGGCACAGGCCAAGCGCGGCCGCATCGCCCGCGAGACGCTCGACATCTACGCACCAATTGCCCACCGCCTGGGCCTGAACCTGATTTACCGCGAGCTGCAGGACCTGTCGTTCCAGCACCTCTACCCCTGGCGCCATGCGGCGCTGGCCAAGGCCGTGCAGCGGGCGCGCGGCTACCGGCGCGACATCGTCGACCGGGTGCGCGGCGACGTTGAAAAGTCCTTCAGCCACGCCAAGATCAAGGTGCAGGTCAGCGGGCGAGAAAAAACCGTCTACAGCATCTACCGCAAGATGCGGCAAAAACACGCCGGTTTTGCCCAGGTCACCGACATCTTCGGCTTCCGCATCGTGGTGCCGCAACCGATGGACTGTTACCTGGCGCTGGGCCTGCTGCACCAGACCTACAAGCCGGTGCCAGGGCGGTTCAAGGACTACATCGCCATCCCCAAGGTCAACGGCTACCAGTCGCTGCACACCACGCTGGTCAGCCCGCTGGGCACGGCGGTGGAGTTCCAGATCCGCACCGACCCGATGAACGCAGTGGCCGAGTCCGGCATCGCCGCGCACTGGCTGTACAAACACGACCCGAAAAGCACGGGCAATGCGGCCGGCGAGGCGCAGCGCCTGGGGGCGATGTGGCTCAAGTCGCTGCTCGACATCCAGGACGAAACCCGCGACGCGGCTGAATTTCTGGAACACGTCAAGATCGACCTGGTGCCCGAGGCGGTCTACGTCTTCACACCGATGAGCAAGATCCTGGCGCTGCCGCGGGGCGCCACGGCAGTGGACTTTGCCTATGCCATCCACAGCGATGTCGGCGACCACTGCGTGGCGGCCAAGCTCAACGGCGAAGCAGTGGCGCTGCGCACCGAGTTGAACAGCGGCGACGTGGTCGAGATCGTCACCGCGCCCGGTGCCCGGCCCAACCCGGGCTGGCTGAACTTTGTGCGCACGGGCCGGGCGCGCTCGAAGATCCGGCATTTCCTCAAGACCATGGAGCACGAGGAGTCTCGCGGCCTGGGCGAAAAACTGCTGGCCCAGGCGCTGCGTGCCGAAGGCCTGCTGATGCCGTCGGCCGAGTTGGACGACGCCCCGGCCCAGGCGCTGTGGCAGCAGTTGGTCCGTTGGAGCGGCAACCGCAGCCGCGCCGACCTGCTGATCGACATCGGTCTGGGCCGCAAGATAGCCACCATCGTGGCCAAGCGGCTGGCGCAGCAGATGGCTGAGCGCGGCGGTCGGCCCGACGCGGTGACGCTCACGCTCAACAAGTTTGGCGTGGCCGAGGATGTCGCCACGCCGATGCCCGGTGTGGTGATCGACGGTACCGAGGGTGCGTCGGTGCAACTGGCCAACTGCTGCCGGCCGATCCCGGGCGACGCGATCCGCGGCTACCTGGGGCGCGGCGAGGGCCTGCTGGTACACACTGCCGAGTGCAGCATCGGCAAGCGCCTGGCCGACCGCGACCCCGAGCGCTGGATCGCCGTGGAGTGGGCCGAGCAGCCCACGCGCAACTTCGAGACCAGCGTCAAGCTGCTGGTCAAGAACGGCAAGGGTGCGCTGGCCCAGCTGGCGGCGGCCGTCAGCGCCGCCGAGGCCGACATCAGCCACATCGAGATGGACGCCGAGCGGCTGGACGACGCCACCGAGCTGCGCCTGCTGCTGGCCGTGCGTGACCGGCTGCACCTGGCTGACGTGCTGCGCGCACTCAAACGGTCGCCGCCGGTGATGCGGGCCAACCGCGTCAAACCCTGATCCGGCGCGCTGGGTTGGCCGCCCTGCCAGGTTCCGCCAGCCGCTGTGAATACCGCACAACTTCTGTGACGAGGGCTGGGTAAAGTCGGTAACAGATCGCCAGACGCGACACCAGCTCAGGGAAAAACACCACCGGCGCCCGCCTGCACACGCAAGCGGGCGCCGACTGGTTTTCAGAACGCCGGTTTCACCGGCGCCAGGCCGGCCGGCCGGAATTTTAGGGCGCGGCCTGAGGCGCGGGGTAGACAACCGCCAGCACCTCCAGCGTTTCGCTGCCGCCCGGCGTTTGCAGCCGGACCTCATCGCCCTCGCGCGACTTGAGCAGTGCGCGGGCAATCGGGGCGATCCAGCTCACCTCGCCGGCCAGGTTGTCGGCCTCGTCCACACCCTTGATCGTGATGGTGCGCTCCACGCCCCGGCTGGTGGCGTAGGTCACGGTGGCGCCAAAAAACACCTGGTCGCTGCCGTAGTGCAGCGCGGGGTCGGCGACCTCGGCGATGTCGAGCCGTTTGCTTAAAAAACGGATGCGGCGGTCGATCTCGCGCAGCCGCTTCTTGCCGTAGAGGTAGTCGCCGTTTTCCGACCGGTCGCCGTTTTTCGCCGCCCAGGAAACGATCTCGACAATCTTGGGCCGCTCGTCGTCGATCAGTGCCAGCAACTCGTCGCGCAAGCGCTTGTAACCGGCGGGCGTCAGGTAGTTGCGCGTGCCCGGTGGCAGCGACGGCGTGCCGGGGATGGCCTCGTCGTCATCGTCGGCGTCGGCATCCGGTTCGCGGGTGAAGGCTTTGTTCATGGCGTTGGCATGCAGTCTACCCAGCGAGAACGCCGAACACGCCGCCCGCCACGTTGCCAGACCCGTCGGCAGTGACGTTGCCAGATTCGCTGGCAGTCACGCTGGCAGTCACGCCAGCAGTCACGCTGGCAGTCACACCGCCGGCCTGCCCGGATGCCGCCGCGCTGCGCCAGGCACCAGGCGAACCGCCAGTCCATTTGCGGAAGGCGCGGTAGAACGTGCTGGCATCGTTGAAGCCCAGGCGGTCGGCGATCTCACCGACGCTGAGACGGCCGTCGGCCAGGTGTTGCAGCGCCAGGTCGCGCCGCACCTCGTCCTTGAGCTGGCCCCAGCTGGCGCCCTCGTCTTCCAGTCGGCGCCGCAAGGTGGCGGCCGACAGCTCGAGCGTGCGCGACAGCATCGCCAGCGTGGGCGCGGCGGCGCCTTGGTCCAGCGCGCTGCGGCACAGCCGCCGCGCCTGGTCGCTCAGCCCGGTGGCGACCACCTGCTTGAGGAACACCGATTGCGGCGCATCCCGCAAAAACGCCTTCAGCCCGGCTGGCGTGATTAAAACCGCGGCCTGCAGCACCCGGGCGTCGAACCAGACCGCCGTGGCTGGGGCCTCAAACCGTTGCAGCGGCGAGAACATGCGCCGGTACTCGTCAGCATGGGCCGGCCGGGGATGGGCCCAGTCGAGGCGGGTCAAGACGATGCGCCGCCCGGCCAGCCAGCACAACAGGCCGTGCAACATCACCAGCAAGGTTTCGTCGGCAAAACGGCGGGCATCGGCGCGTTCGGCCTGATCGCCCGCATCGCCCGCATCGCCCGCAACTTCCGCATCGCCCGCATCGCCCTCACCTGATTCATCGGCCCCAGCGGCCCCGGCTGCGCGACCGGCCGGCACCACCCGCCCGCGCCGGCCTCGGATGCGGTTGTCGATCACCAGGCCGGCCGCGCCGCCGCTGATGCGCAGCGACACCGCGATGTCGTCGAAACACAGGGCAAAGCCCCGCAGCGCCAGGCGCAGCGCCGGACCGACAGCCGTCTGGCTGGCCAACGCGTGGCACAGCATGGCAAATGTGCCCACTTTCATGCGGCGGGCGTCCAGGCCAAAAAACTCGTCGTCGAGCAATTGGGCGACACCGATCCAGAGCCGCGCAAAGGCCGCTGCCGGCACCCGAGCGGCCGGCAGCGCCAGCCAGGCGGCCGTGATGCCGGCGTCATCCAGCGCGGTTTGACGCTGGTGGGGGTCCAAGGCCAACACGGCGCTGCGCACAAAGGCCATCGACACGCTGGGGCCGTCGCCCGCAACGGCCGCGGCCAGGGGCCGGGTGGTGGCAGGCTGAGCATGGGCGGGCATGCGTCCATTCTGGCAAATTGCGTCAAGCGGCTGAGCAGTCGCGCCATCGCAACCCGGCCGCGACGGGCCTAGACTTGACCCCGGCGTGCGGCAGGCCCGAGGGCTGGCCGCGCTGCCCTGCCCGATTTGCACCAGCCGCCCCCTGAAGGAGACCGTCCCATGACCGATCTGTCCGCCGAATTTCAGGCGCTGGCCAACTACCGCCCAACGCACAAGGTGCGTTTTGTCACTGCCGCCAGCCTGTTTGACGGCCACGACGCCGCCATCAACATCATGCGGCGCATCCTGCAGGGCATGGGCGCCGAGGTGATTCACCTGGGCCACAACCGTTCGGTCGACGAGGTGGTGACCGCCGCGTTGCAAGAGGACGTGCAGGGCATCGCGGTCAGCAGCTACCAGGGCGGCCACAACGAGTACTTCAGCTACATGGTCGAGCTGCTCAGGGCGCGCGGCGGTGAGCACATCCAGGTTTTTGGCGGCGGCGGCGGCGTGATCGTGCCGGCCGAGATCCGAGCGCTGGCCGACCAGGGCGTGCGCATCTTCAGCCCCGAGGACGGCCAGCGCATGGGCCTGGCCGGCATGATTGGCGAGATGGTGATGCGCGCCGACCGCGACCTGTCGGGCTTCGCGCCGACCACGCTGTCTGCCGTGCAAGGCCACACCGAGCCGGCCTGGCGGGCGCTGGCCCAACTGATCACCGCGCTGGAGAACAAGCAGGTGGCGCCCGAGTTGCTGGCGGAGTTGCGTTCATACAAAAATCCGTCCAACAACGCGTCCAACAACCCGTCCAACAACCCGTCCAGCAACTCGGCCGGCCACTCGGCCGCCAGCACCGGCCAGCCCAGCGCCAAGACCCCCGTGCTGGGCATCACCGGCACGGGCGGTGCCGGCAAGTCCAGCCTGACCGACGAGTTGATTCGCCGCCTGCGGCTCGACCAGGACGACAGCTTGCGCATCGCGGTGATCTCGATCGACCCGTCGCGCCGCAAGAGTGGCGGTGCGCTGCTGGGCGACCGGATCCGCATGAACGCAATCGGGCCGTGGCGGAAACCGTCGGACGTTGCCGGCGGCGACTCGGGCCAAAGGGTCTATGTGCGCAGCCTGGCCACCCGCGACACGGGCAGCGAGGTCAGCGCGGCCCTGCCCGATGTGCTGGCGGCCGTGCAGGTGGCGGGGTTCGACCTGATCATCGTCGAGACCTCGGGCATCGGCCAGGGCGATGCGGCCATCGTGCCGCTGGTGGACGTGCCGATGTACGTGATGACGCCTGAGTTTGGCGCCGCCAGCCAGCTGGAAAAAATCGACATGCTCGACTTCGCCGAGTTCGTGGCGATCAACAAGTTCGACCGCAAGGGCGCATTGGACGCACTGCGCGATGTGGCCAAGCAGGTGCAGCGCAACCGAGAGGCCTTCACCGTAATGCCCGACCAGATGCCGGTTTACGGCACGATGGCCAGCCGCTTCAACGACGACGGCGTAACGGCGCTGTACCAGGCGCTCAAAGTTCGGCTGGCCGAACTGGGCCTGCCAGTGACAGCCAGCCGCTTGCCGCTGGTCAACACCAAATTCAGCACCCACCAGACCCCCGTGGTGCCGGCGTCCCGCACCCGCTACCTGGCCGAGATCACTGACACGGTGCGCGGCTACAAGGCCCGCGCCCGGTCGCAGGCCAAGCTGGCGCGTGAGCTGCAGCAACTGCGCTCCACCGCGGCGATGCTGGCCGCAGACGACAGCGCCAAGGAGGGCGCCAAGAACACCGTGCTGCGCCTGGCCGACGAGCGCGCCGCGAGGTTCGACCCGGCAGCCGCCAAGCTGCTGTCGCAGTGGCCCGAGATGCAGCGCGCCTACGCCGGCGACGAGTACGTGGTGAAGATCCGTGACAAGGAGATCCGGACATCGCTGGTGCACACCACGCTGTCGGGCAACAAGATCCGCAAGGTCGCCCTGCCGGGCTTTGAATGCCACGGTGAGTTGCTGAAGTGGCTGATGCTCGACAACGTGCCGGGCAGCTTTCCGTACACCGCCGGCACTTTCGCGTTCAAACGTGAAGGCGAAGACCCGACCCGCATGTTTGCCGGCGAGGGCGATGCGTTTCGCACCAACACGCGCTTCAAGCTGGTCAGTGAGGGCATGCCGGCCAAGCGCCTCAGCACCGCATTTGATTCGGTCACCTTGTACGGCAATGACCCGGACCGCCGGCCCGACATCTACGGCAAGGTGGGCAACTCGGGCGTGTCGATCGCCACGCTGGACGACCTGAAAGTGCTGTACGGCGGGTTCGATTTGTGCCACCCGGCCACCAGTGTCAGCATGACGATCAACGGCCCGGCCCCGTCGATACTGGCAATGTTCATGAACGCAGCGATCGATCAGCAGATCGAAAAATTCGAGGCCGACAACCAGCGCCAGCCCACCGAGACCGAGACGGCCAAGATCCGCGAATGGGCGCAAGCCAATGTGCGCGGCACGGTGCAGGCCGACATCCTGAAAGAAGACCAGGGCCAGAACACCTGCATCTTCTCGACCGAGTTTTCACTCAAGGTGATGGGCGACATCGCCCAGTACTTTGTGCACCACAACGTGCGCAACTTCTACTCGGTGTCGATCTCGGGTTACCACATCGCCGAGGCCGGCGCCAACCCGATCAGCCAGCTGGCCTTCACGCTGTCCAACGGCTTCACGTTCGTTGAGGCGTATCTGGCGCGCGGCATGCACATCGATGACTTTGCCCCCAACCTGAGCTTTTTCTTCTCGAACGGCATGGACCCGGAATACACCGTGCTCGGCCGGGTGGCCCGCAGGATCTGGGCGGTGGCGATGCGCGACAAGTACGGCGCGAATGAGCGCAGCCAGAAGCTGAAATACCACGTGCAGACCAGCGGCCGCAGCCTGCATGCGCAGGAGATCCAGTTCAACGACATCCGCACCACGCTGCAGGCGCTGATCGCGGTCTACGACAACTGCAACAGCCTGCACACCAACGCGTTTGACGAGGCCATCACCACGCCGACCGAAGACAGCGTGCGCCGCGCGATGGCTATCCAGCTGATCATCAACCGCGAGTGGGGCCTGGCCAAAAACGAAAACCCCAACCAGGGCGCTTTCATCATCGATGACCTGACCGAACTGGTGGAAGAAGCGGTGCTGGCCGAGTTCGAGAAGATCGCCGACCGCGGCGGTGTGCTGGGCGCGATGGAAACCGGCTACCAGCGCGGCAAGATTCAAGAAGAATCGATGCACTACGAGATGCAAAAGCACACCGGCGAGTACCCGATCATCGGCGTCAACACCTTCCGCAACCCGCACGTTGACCCGAACCCGCAGCAGATCGAGCTGGCGCGCTCAACCGAGGACGAAAAAGAGTCGCAGCTGACCCGGCTCGCTGACTTCCATGCCCGGCATGCGGCCGAGGCTCCGGCAATGCTCAAGCGCCTGCAGCAGGCGGTGATCGACAACCAGAACGTGTTTGAGGTGCTGATGGACGCGGTGCGCTGCTGCTCGCTCGGCCAGATCACCTCGGCGCTGTTCGAGGTGGGCGGGCAGTACCGGCGCAGCATGTAACGCACAACGCCGGTTGGCGCTGGACCGCCCAGACGCTGCGGTGATTCAGCGCGTCACCGCTGGGGCGCCACCAGCGCAAACGCCGCGCCCTGCGGGTCCAGGCACTGCAAGATCCACATCGGACCGGGCACCTCCATCGGGCCGTTGAGCACCTGGCCACCTGCGTCGCTGACCCGGGCCATGGCCGCGTCGATCGCCTCGACATTGAAGTAGTACAGCCAGCCCGGCTGCGGCACCTGCGGCGGCTTGTCCATCATGCCGCCAATCGGCGCACCGCCCGCGGCAAACAGCCGGTAGACGCCCATCTCACCCATGTCCATGTCCGAATCCTGGGTCCAGCCGAACAGGCCGCTGTAGAAAGTCCAGGCGCTGTCCAGGTTGCCGGCAAAAAGCTCATGCCAGCCCACGGTGCCGGGTGTGCCCAACGGCGGCTGCGGCGGTTGCGTGTCGGACTGGCCGCGGAACAAGTCGAAGCCAGCGCCATGCGGGTCGGCCACCACGGCAAAACGGCCCACGCCGGGGATGTCCTCGGCCGGGCGGTGCACCTGGCCGCCGGCTGCCAGCAAGCGCGTGGCCATGGCATCCACGTCGGCCACGCCGATGTAGCCGACCCAGCCGGGGCGCGCGCCGGCCTCGCGGGCCTGCTGCGGCAGCGTCATCAGGCCGGCGATCGCCACGCCGCCAGCCGACAGCAGCGTGTAGCGCATGCCGGGCATGCCCGCATCGGCGGTTTGCCAGCCAATCACCTGGCGGTAAAACGCTGCGGCGGCTTCATCGTCGCTGGTCATCAGTTCGTACCAGACAAACGGGCAGTGCTGGGTGTCCATGGTGCAGTCTCCGGTTGGGTTGACAGTGGCGTTGATCGCCGCCGCGCGCCGATCCGCACCCGACGATAGCCCCGGCATGCCCAGCCTGCCAAGGCTGGCAGATGTGGGGGACGGGGTGAAGGAGTGACAACGCGGGCAGCGCCTTGCCACGGGCAGCAACGCCAACGGCTTTGGTGGCGATCACGCCCGATAAACTGCTTTTGGCTGGGGACGGCGTCGGCACAGGACCGTTTCGTCCTCAGGACACCGCCTCACCATCAATCCCGCGCGCCTTTTGATGCGCGTCGACGCGCTTGTCTTGCGTCAACTCGGGGGTGAAGCGTCGTTGAGTCGTGAGCATCCTACGGCCCTCCGCCGGATTCAGCGAAGCCGAGCTCACACGGCTCGGCGACGATGCAAGCGCGGGCGCCGCGCGTCAGTATCTGTCGACCACATGCACGCCGGACGGCACCATCGACACATAGCCGATCGCGCCCGGAGTGGCGCGCACAGTCGCGATGACGGCCTGATCCCCGGCCTTCATTTCCGGCGGATTGATGCCTTCGCGAAAGCCTTTTTTAGCCCACACCGTGCTGTATTTCGCGGGTTCGATGCGGACCACGCGGTCAATGAAATCCTTTTGCAGATTCGCATTGTCAAGCGGCACCAGGCGGCGGCCGGCGGCGAACTGGCGTTCGCCGAGGAAGACCTCGCGCAGTTCACCGGGCGCGAAGCGAACCACCTCATTCGAGATGACGTAGACGTCGGCGGCCTGCGCCGCATCAGCCAGACCGGCGCCGCAGGCACCCAGCACGACGAGTGCGATATAGGGAGTGTGCATCTGGATGCTCCTGTCAGAACCGGACTGCGAGCTGGCTGCGCAGGCCGGTCGAATTCAGCTCCGCCTGACCCTGGGTCTCGGCGGTGCGGGCGACCTCAAATTTGAGTGCAGTCGTGGGGTTCAGGTCGTAGCGCACGCCGATCGACTGGCGCCGATAGGAACGCCCTGAATCCATCGTGGCGAAATAAGGGTCGAGCGGGTCGAGCGAGGTCTTCTCGGTACGCCCATAGACGGTGAGCGCGCTGCCGAAGCGGTAGCCCGCCTGTGCATAGCCGGCCCAGCTCGAATGGCTGGTGCCGTTTGCGGCAAGGTCGCGATTGCGAAACGCGTAGTACTCGCCGAGCACTTCCCAGCGGTCACGCTCGAACGCTGCGAATACGCCGCCCACGCCCAACCGCGTCCGGGCCGTGAGCACGCCGCCCGCATCGTACGAAGCCACCTGCGTACCGAGCCCGAAGGCACCGAGCGTCAGGCCGTCGAGCGCACCGCCAAACTCATGGTGCAGATTGCCGCCCACCATCTTGTTGCCGTCGTCGTCCTTGAAGCCGGAAGCGAAGAGTGTGCCGTCGACGACCGGGGAGCCGTTCGCCACAAATAGGTCGTATTTGAGCCGGCCGCCAGCCAGTGCGACCGCGCCGGAACCGAGCAGTCCGACCGAGTGCGACGGCAGGATCCCACCCTGATCCTCGAAAGCGAGAAAACGCGGCCGCAGTACCGAGGTCTGCAGTTGCGCGCCGTGGTGGAAAGCGGTGTTCCAGTAGCCGAACGGCGTGTGGAAGCGGCCGGCCCAGAGCGTCAGTGCGTCGCTGAAGGTGTAGCCGATCTGGACCCGTTCGAGATCGACCATCAGTGCGCCGCGCTCGTCCTGCTCGAAGACCAGTTCGACGATCGACTTGATGCGCTCGCCGAAAGCCGGAGTCATGTACAGATTGACATTGCCGAGGCCGAAGCCCCCGCGGCGGCCGGTCCGGTCGGGCGAGTCTTGGGCGTAGCCGACATCGATGAAGGCCCGGATCGGGATCCCGGCATCGTTCGGTCGGGCCGGCAGCGCGACGGCCGGCGCCGCAGCCATGGGCAGCGCGACAGTCCCCGGGCTTGGCACGGCCTCGGTGTCAGCGCGCGGGCGCGCACCTTCGATCTGCGCCAGGCGCTGGGTCAACTGTTCGAGCTTGCGCTCGAGCTCGGCGATGCGCTGGGTTTCGGCCGACTGCGCCGTCGCAGGGCCCCATCCCGCCAGGCCGCAGGCCAGTGTCATTGCGCTCAGTAGCCGCAGGGGCAAATTCGCGTTCATCTTGCCTTTCTTGGTCCGGATGCAGTGCGCCGGAACGAGCGTTGACCATAGAGGCCCAAGCGGAGTTCGATTAGCCAGAAAAGGCCCCACTTTGGACACCTGATGCCAACTTGCCCTTACCGACCGGCGGGGCCGCCGCCCAGTGCCAGCTGATTACCCGCTAAAGCATCGGCGCAGTTGGTCGAAATAGCGTAGCGCGCCAAGACGGCAACATGCGCTGCTGGTCACACCCCTGACACAAAGGACAACAGTGAAGGTCAAATCACTCAGTCAGACCATCGTGGTTCAGTTCGCCCTCATTTTGGTGCCGATGATTGCCGTCGTGCTGTACCAGGTCAGTGCCGAATCACGGCGGGCTGCAAGCATGGCGCAAGCCATGAGCCTGCATGAGGCGGCGGCACAGGCACGCGAGCGCTATGCCATCTTCATCAACGGCGCGACCGATGCGGTCGATACCGGCCAGCTCGCTCCAGCCGCGCTCGCCGCCCACCGGCAGGCAGCAGTCGAGATCGACCAGTTGCTCGAACTGGGCGCACCCGAGCCCGCGACGCTGGCCGAGCTCAGCCGCCAACTGCACGCAACGCAGGCCGCGCTGCAGCGCAATGCCGGCCTGCCGGCCCTGATGCAGCTGCGCCAGCCGATCGGCGATGTCCGCATGCAGATCGATCGGCTGTACTCGGACCACGAACGCAAAGTCGACGCTGCGGTGGAATCTTCGATCCAGGGCACAGCGCGAACCCGCGAGATCGTGCTCGCGCTGTCGGGCGTCCTGGGCATTCTCACGGTCGTCTTCATTCACCGGATGATCCGCAACCTTTCGCAGCCGCTTCGCCTGGCCGTGAACGTGGCGAACCGGATCGCGAGCGGGAACAAATTCGATAGCTTCACGGTCGACCCACGCCACGATATCGACAACCTGCTCGGCTCGTTGCAGCAGATGCACACGAGCTTGCGCGGTTTCGAAGACGATGTCGAGCGCAAGCGCATTGGCCTCGAACAAAAGATCCGCCAGCTCGCGCAAAGCGAACAAAGCCTTGGTCAGGCGCAGCGCACGGCGCGCCTGGGCAATTGGGAGTGGGAGGTCGGCAGCGCTGCAGCCGCATGGTCTGACGAGATGTTCCGCATCATGGGCGTCGAGCGCGATGCGCGGCCACCGACAGCGCGCACTTTCCTGCGCGCCGTTCCGCCTGCCGAACGCGGTCTGGTGACTGCCGAACTGGTCTCGCTGACCCGCAGCGCCGGCTCGACCGGAGGTATCGAACACCATGTGTGCCGGCCCGATGGCGACCGGCGCGTGGTGCATCACCAGATGGCCGCCGAGCGAGATCCATCCGGTCGCGTACTGCGCCTGTTCGGCACCGTGCAGGATGTGACTGATCGACGACTGGCGGAAGAGAAGATGCGCCGGCTTGCACTGTTCGATGGACTCACCGGCTTAGCGAACCGGCAGTCGTTCAACGAGCACCTGAGCAATGCAGTGGCCCGCTCAAACCGGCACGGCACCGGCCTGGCCACCCTGTTTATCGACCTCGACCGCTTCAAGCGCATCAACGACACGCTCGGCCACGCGGTCGGCGACGCGGTGCTGCGCCAGGCCGCGAGCCGGCTGCAGGGTTGCGTGCGCGAGACTGATGCGGTCGCGCCCGGCGTGACCGATCCGGCGGCACTCGTCGCCCGGCTGGGCGGCGACGAATTTATCGTGTTGCTGCGCGACGTGCTCGCACCACGCGACGCCATGGTGGTGGCGCAGCGGCTGCTGCACGCACTGACCACACCATTCCTGGTCGAGGGCCACGAACTGGTCGTCAGCGCCAGCATCGGCATCGCCATGCACCCGTCGGACGGCGACAACGGCGAGGCCCTGGTCAAGGCAGCCGACGCGGCGATGTACGCAGCGAAGAAGCTCGGCCGCAACAATTTCCAGTTTTTCACCCCCGAAATGAACTCGCTAGCGCTCGAAAAGCTCGCGCTCGAAAGCGAGCTTCGGCATGCGATCCAGGAGCGGCAATTCGTCTTGCACTACCAGCCGAAGGTGCATTTCGAGACCGGCGCGATCTGCGGCGTCGAAGCGCTGGTGCGCTGGCAGCATCCGACGCGCGGCCTCGTGCCACCAGGCGAGTTCATTCAACTCGCCGAGGAGCTCGGGTTGATCGTCGCGGTCGGCGACTGGGTTCTGGAGGAGAGCTGCCGCCAAGCCGCGCAATGGAAGCGCGCCGGGCTGGGCGAGGTCAGCATCGCGATCAACCTGGCGAGCCCGAGCTTTCGCAAGCCGCGGCTGGTCGAGGAGTTGCGCGAGTTGCTCACGCACTACGGGCTGCAGTCCTTCCAGCTGCAGATCGAGGCCACCGAGACGATGTTGATGGAATCGGCTGGCGCGACGCTGAAGACGCTTCAGGAGCTGCATGCGCTCGGCGTCAAGCTGTCGATCGACGATTTCGGCACCGGCTATTCGTCGCTCAGCTACCTGCGCCGTTTCCCGGTCGACCAGCTCAAGATCGATCAATCGTTCGTCAGCGAAGTGACGAACAACGCCGACGATGCGGCGATCGTCGGCGCCATCATCTCGCTCGGCCGGAGCATGAAACGCGAGATCGTCGCGGAGGGCGTCGAGACCCTCCAGCAGGCGCAATTGCTGCACCGCCTGGGGTGCGAGGTCATGCAAGGCTTTTATTTCAGCCGGCCGGTGCCTGCCGCCGCGCTCGAGCCGCTGTTGCGCGAGCGCAACCCGTTCGGGCTTGCGAGCCGTGATCCGGCCCAGCTCGAAACCGACGCGCAACCCGCCTGGTGATACCGGCGATAGACCGTGTCGCTGCGCGCCAGCGTTGCCGACACCCAGGTGCGGGTGGGCTACACCATGCAGGTCAGCCAGTTGCGCAAGACAAGGGTCGATCTGGGCTGGAAGCCGCTGACCTACATCAGCCAGGTGTCGGCCCAGCCGTACTCGACCTTTTCGCTGGGGGGTCAGTAAAACACTGGCGGCGTGTTGTCGGACGGCGACAGCCTGAGCCGCGAAAACATCCGAAAGCAGGTGACCTGCCTGCGGAAGTTTGCCGCGCCGATGCCGCTGCCGCTGCCCGGTAAGGGCCGTGACAGTGACGCCGGCGCACTGCAACATCTTCCGAGAGATCCCGCTGCTGTGATTTGACGGCAAACGTTGGATGCCGCAGGGCAAGCCAATTGGCGAACGGTGCGCGCTAGCGACCCGGCGGCCGGACCGGTGCCGACCCTGCCAGGTAAACAATCGTTTCAGGCACGGTCGGGCAAGGTTCGGCGCCCAGCCGGCCGCAATAATGCCGGCATGCCGCCCGCCCCCGCGACCGCTCCCGCGACCGCCCCTCCATCCGCCACTCCGGCGCTGCGTCTGGCTGCGCGGGCCTGGGCCTTGCTGCTGGTGGACACCGACCGCGCCATCCGCCATGCCGACCGGGCGCTGGCACTGGCGCTGCACACGGCTGATGCCCTGGCCGAGGCCCGGGCGCGCACGGTGCGGGGCTTTCACCTGCAGTATTTCGGCACGCTGGCCGAGGCGGCCGATGAGTTGCAGCGGGCCTGTGGGGGGTTCGACGCGCTGGGCGACCGGGCTGGCAGCATCCTGGCCACGGTGGGCCTGGCGCGCACGCTGTGGCGCGGTGGCCAGTACCGGGCGGCGGTGGACTTGTTGCTGCCGCTGCGCGACGAGGGCCTGCGCGTGCTGCGCCACCATGAGCGCGCTGCACTGCTCAACGCCATCGCCGGTTGCTACTCGGCGCTGGGCCAGTCCGAGCAGGCCATCGCCTACATGCACGAGGCCCTGCGCGATGCCGGACCGCGGCGCGGCAACGGTTTCGATGCCGTGCTGCACTGCAACCTGGCCAATGAGCTGACCCAACTGGGCGACTGCGAACAGGCGCTGCGCCACACCGGCCAGGGCCTGTCGCGCTGCGAGGGCACGCGCAACAGCTTTCTGCGCAGTGCGCTGTTGATCAACCGCATCATCATCCTGACCGATCTGGGCCGTGCTGCCGAAGCCCTGCCCGACATCGAGCAGGTGCTTGCCGTGCCCACCGACGCCAGCGGCCGAGGCGCCAACGCGCTGCATTTTGAAGCGCTGGCCATTGCCGCCTTGTCGGCAGGTGAGACCGCCCTGGGTGAGCGCCTGGTGCGTCTGGCCGAAGCCACACCCAGCCTGGGTGTGCTTGATGAACAGGTCGAGCGTGCCGTGGCCCAGGCCTTGCTGCTGCGCAGCCAGGGCCGCCAGGCCGACGCACTGGCCCGGCTGGCTGCCGTGCGCAAGCTGGCCGGCGACGACCAGCTCGAGGGCCTGAGCCTGCGCATCCGCTGCCAGTTTTTTCAGCAATCGCAGCGCCTGTTGGCCGCCGACGGTCAAACCGCCCAGGCGCTGGCCGACCTGCAAACCTGGCAAACCCTGCACCAACGCCAGGACTTGCAGGCCCACCGCGCCCACTACCAGTCGGCCGCGCTGCAGACCGAGTTGCTGCGCCTGACCCACCGTTTGCAGGACAGCCAGGCCAAGCGCCGCGCCACCGAGCGCTCTCGCGTCAAGCTGGCGGCCATCAACGAGCAACTGGCGCACAAGATGGCCGAGGTGCAGTCGCTGCAGGAGGCGCTGCGCCAGCAGGCCACGATCGACGTGCTGACTGGCCTGCACAACCGCCGTCACCTGAACGAGGTGCTGCCGGCCCAGGTGGCGATTGCCCGCCGCGCCGGCACACCGCTGGCCGTGGCGATCCTGGACCTCGACCATTTCAAGGCCGTCAATGACCAGCATGGCCACCCGGCCGGCGATGCGCTGCTGGCGGCGTTTGGCCAGCTGCTGCAAGGCAGCCTGCGCAAGAGCGACCTGGCCTGCCGCTACGGCGGCGAGGAGTTCTGCCTGCTGCTGCCCCGGTCCACCGCCGCGGCGGCGCGGCGCAAGGTGCAGGCGCTGCTGCGGCGCTGGCGCGAACTGCAGTTCTCCTGGGGCGACGCGGCAGCGGTCCAGGTGCTGCAAGGCCACAGTTTTTCAGCCGGCGTGACCGACAGCAGCGACCCGCTGGCCAGCCCCGAGGCCCTGCTCAACGCGGCCGACCAGGCCTTGCTGGCGGCCAAGCAGGCGGGACGCAACCGGGTTTTGCTGGCCTCGGTCCACAGCGCGGTTCACAGTGCGGCCAGCAACCCCGCCGAAAGCACCGCCAGCGACCGCAATCCGGCCGACCCTGGCGCCTCACCGCGCAGCCCGGCGCTGCGCCGCGTGGCCTGACACCAGCGTCCTGTGCCGGGCACACTGCGCCCCGTTCGATCCCACCTCGCCCCTTTGCGGAGACCCCGATGACCCTGCCCGCCCCCCTTGCCGCCTGGCACCATGTGGTGCAGTCCCGTGACATGGCCGCTCTAGGCCGCCTGTTGGCCGACGATGTGGTGTTTCACTCGCCAGTGGTGCACACGCCGCAGCGTGGCAAGGCGATCACGCTGAAATACCTGGCGGGCGCGATGCAGGTGCTCAACACACCGCAGTTCCGCTACGAGCGCGAGATCGTCGGCGCCAGCGACGCGATGCTGGAGTTCAGCACCGAGATCGACGGCACCGTGCTCAACGGCATCGACCTGATCCGCTGGAATGCGGACGGCCAGATCATCGACTTCAAGGTGATGGTGCGCCCGCTGAGGGCGGTCAACCTGCTGCACCAGCAGATGGGCGCGATGCTGGACCGGCTCCAGCAAGGTGCCGCTGCGCCGGGCAGCGGGCAGTAGGCCCGGCACCGGCCACCGCAACTCCCCCTTCACGCTGCATGCACGCTTCCCGACTGCACTTTTCTCCCCGGCCCGAACTGTCCCGCCCCACGCCAGCCCTGCGCTGGCTGCGACCCTGCTGCGCTGCGCTGCTGGTCTGCACCTGGGCTGCTGCCCTGCCCGCAGCCCACGCCGCACCCGACCGGCCAGCCGACCGTGTCGGCCCGGCCGCACCCGCAGCAAGCGCCGCGCCAACCGACAACCCGGCACCGGCAGACACCCCGGCGTGCAACCTGCTGTGGCAAATCAAGGTGCAACTGGGCGCCGCCCCACGCAGCCTGCTGGTCGACATGGCCTTTGATGCCGGCCCACGCACCCGCACCAACTTGCGCCTGCCCGGCGGCTGGGCGGGCGTGGTCGAGACCACCCCTGCAGGCTCGGCAGCCCCGGCCGCACCCTTGCCCAGGCTGCAGGCCGTGGCCGACATGCCGACCTTGCGCACGGTCAGCCACGCCGCCGGCGAACGTGTCCAGTTGCGCTGGCGCCTGACGCCCCCGGCCGACGCAGCCCAGGGCGGCAGCGTGCAACTGGCCGACACCTGGTTTGCGCTGGTGGGCCAAGGCGTGCTGCCGGTGCCCGATGAGCTCGATGAGCGCCACCCGCCCACCGCCTGCATTGCCTTTTACGGCCTGACGCCACGCCCCGACGACGCGGCCCCGGTGCGCTGGGCCAGCAGCCACGGCCTGGCCGAAGGACCGACCGCCCTGTTCCGGGTGGCGCCCGGCGCGGCCAGCCTCAGGTTCCGGGTGCAGCAGGCGCTGTATGCCGGCGGCGCCTTGCAGACGCAGACCCAGACCGTTAACCAGAGTCAGACCCAGACCCAGACCCAGACCCAAGCTCAGCCGCCGGCCCAAGCGCGCAGCCCCGACGCTGGCAGCCTGATGCTGGCCCGGCCCGCTGGCGTGGCCTGGCGTTTCAGCCTGGACGCGCTGGGCCAGGCCGCTGGCCAGGCGCTGGCCACCCAGCGCCAGTTCTGGGGCGACACCGGTGCTGCCGGTCCGCTGCTGGTGCTGCTGCTGCCCAACGCCCCCACCGGTGCGGGCCGCGGCTCGGCCTGGCACCAGGCGCTGGCCTTGCAAGGCCCGGCCGATCTGGCGGTGCCGGGCAGCGCTGCCGACGCCCTGCTGACCGAAGCCTTGGTGCGCAGCTGGGTGCCGGACCGCTTTGGCCCGCTGGTGCACACCGGCCGTGGCGACGAGGCCAACCGCGCCTGGTTCAGCGAGGGCTGGGCCGAGTTCTACACCCACCGGCTGATGCTGCGTGACGGCCGGTGGACACCCGCGGACTACGCCGCCGCGCTCAACCGCAAGATCGAGCGTTTCCTGGACGCCAGCGCGCGCGCCAAACCGCCCGCCCGCGACGCCGCGCCGGCGTTGGCCAACGACCGCCGAAGTGTGCTGCCGGCCGCCGAGATGGCCGGCGCGCGTGGCGAATGGTTGGCGCTGCAATGGCATGCCGCGCTGCGAGCGGCCGGTCAGCCTGGGCTGGACGCCACGATGCGCCGCTTGCTGGTGGCGCCGGCACTGGCGCGCCACGAGGGTCCGATCAGCGCGCCGCTGGCCACCCACCGGCTGGTGGCCGCACTGCGTCCGGTGCTGGGCGATGTGCCGCTGCGCGACATCACGCGCCAGGCCGACCGGGGCGAGGCACCGCCGTTCGGTCCGGCAACCCTGGGGCCCTGCTTTGTGGGCCGACGGGTGGCCAGCGCCACCTGGCGGCTGGGCTTTGATCCCGCCTCGCTGGGTAACCGGGTGGTCAGCGGTGTCGAGCCCGGTGGCCCGGCCGACGCCGCCGGCCTGCGCGACGGCATGGTGTTGGCGGGCCACCTGCTGGTGCCGGGCGACCCGACCCAGCCCGTGCAGCTCAAGGTGATGGACGCCAGGCCAGGCGCAAGTACAAGCGCAAGTGCAAGTGCAAGCGCAACTCCAAGCGCCAACGCGAACGCCAGCGCCAGCGCAGACAGCCGGGAGATCCGCGAGATCCGCTACCTGCCGGCCGGCGAGCCGGTGCGCGAGCTGCCGCGCTACCAGCCGGTGGCCGATGCCCTGCAGCAACCCGCCTGCATGGGCTGGCTGGGCCTGGGGCCGGACGCTGCAACCGCCCAAGGCGTGGTGCGCGGCGCACCGTCCGCCGCGGCCACCGGTGCCGCAGCCACCCCCCGCCAGGGTGCCCGAACTGCCGTCAAGCCCAGCCACAAATCCAAGGCCAAAAACACCGGCAGGGCCGCAGGCAAGTCCACCGGTAAATCCAAGGGCGCATCCACCAGCACATCCACCAGCACGTCCACCGGCAAATCCGGCGCCAAAGCCGCGGGCACATCGGCAGTCAAGGCCAGTAGCCGAACTTCGGGCGCCTCCCAGGTCAAGCCTGCCGCCAAGTCCGGCAAGCCAGGCAGGGCGGTGGCCCAGCGGGTCGGCACCGGCAGACCCGCCCTGCCCACGGCCGTGACGACCGGCGCCTGATGCCTGATCGCCGCGCCACGGCCATCACGCTGTGGCCTTGCGATGCCCAGGCCCGACCGCTGGCCGCCGCGCCGCCCACCCCCTGGACGCGCTACCTCGCCTGGGCAGATGGGCAGGTGGTGGGTGGCGGTGGATTCACCGGGCCGCCGCGGCAGGGCCGGGTCGAGATCGGCTACTTCACGCTGCCCGGCCTGCAGCGGCAAGGCCACGGCCGGCGTACCGCCAGCGCCTTGCTGGCGCTGGCCTGGGCCGCCGACGCCAGCCTGACCGTGATCGCCCACACCCGCCATGCGCCGCGGCAAGGCCGGCACAACACCGACGCGGCGGCATCCGCCCGCATCCTGCTGAGCCTGGGCTTTGGGCCGCCACGGCCTGCACGCGCCTCACGGGTCGGGCCGGTGTGGCGCTGGGCGCTGCCGCCCACTCGACCCGACAGGCAGCCGCAGGCGCCGACAATCAAGCGATGACCGACCTGCCCACCCCGCCAACAGAAGCCCAGCAGTTCATCGCCCGACTGCGCCACAGCCTGGCCGACGGCGGGTTTGTCCGGCTGGTGCTGGGGCGGCCGCACGGCGCCGAGCTGTCGCTGGACAAGCTGCTGGTGCGCCGGGTGGTGCTGCGCGAGGTGGAACACCTGTCGCTGGTCTGGCGCCACCGCACCAAGGACATCACCAAGAACCTGCCGGTCGAGGCGGCGGTCGACCTGATCGCGACGCTGCTGGCGCAACAGTTCCACCATGCCCACCTGGTCACGCGCAGCCACGACATCCAGCTGGCACTGGGCAAGAAGGGCAGCTGGGGGCTGCGGGTCGGCAAGTTGTCGGTGCCGGCGGCAGGATCAAACGGCCCGGCGGCCGACAGCCCCGGCATGGGCACCGCGCCGCCGGCCGAACATGACCGCGTCAAGCAGCGGGCCTTGGCCCTGGACACGCCTTTCCTGGCCGAGCTGGGTGTCACCGACGCCCAGCACCGGCTGGTGCCGGCGATGGCGCGCAAATGGAAGCAGATCAACAAGTTCCTGGAGGTGCTGGCCCATGCCATCGCCCAGTCGCCGCTGGCCGGGCGTGATCCGGCCGTCCCGGTGCGGGTGCTGGACTTCGGCGCGGGCAAGGGCTACCTCACTTTTGCGGTGCAGCAGCACCTGCAAGCCAGTGGCCGGGTGCCGGCGATCGTAGGGGTTGAGCTGCGCGACGACCTGACCACACTGTGCAACGGCGTGGTGGACCGGCTGGGCCTGGCCGGGCTGCGGTTTGAGGCCGGTGATGTCGGCCACCATGCGGTGGCGGCCACCGACATCATGATCGCGCTGCACGCCTGCGACACCGCCACCGACCTGGCGATGCACCACGGCATCCGCAGCGGCGCGGCCATCATCCTGTGCTCACCCTGCTGCCACAAGCAGCTGCGCCCGCAGATGACGGCGCCGCCCGTGCTGGCGCCGATGCTGCGCCACGGCATCCACATGACCGAGCAGGCCGAGATGCTGACCGACGCACTGCGTGCGCTGCTGCTGCAGGCCGAGGGCTACGACGCCCAGGTCTTCGAGTTCATCTCGCCCGAGCACACCGGCAAGAACAAGATGGTGCTGGCCGTGCGCCGCGCCACAGCGCTGCCCGCCGCCCAACGCAGCGCCCTGCTGGCCCAGGTGGCGGCGTTGAAAGTGCACTATGGCGTCACCGCGCAAGCCCTTGAAACCCTGCTGGCGGGTGGCAACGGCAGCGGGCACCATGCGGCATGCCCTGCCGGAGCGCCGCATGTCCGAAACCCTGAGCCCAACCCCGACACCGCCCGACCCGACCCGGTCCAGGCAGCACCGTGAGCTGATGGCGGTGGCCGAGTGCGCGGCCGCCGCGCTGGCCGGCCGCAGCCCCGAGATCGAGGCCCGGCGCTCGCTGCCACCCGATATCGCCGACAGCCAGGCCGCCGCTGGCCTGTACCGGCTGCTGACACCCACCGCCTACGGTGGCCATGAGACACCGCCGGCCAGCTTTTTTTTGCTGATCGAGCGGCTGGCGCGCGCCGACGCGGCCGCCGCCTGGTGCTGCTTCATCGCCAACACCAGCTGCGTCAACGCCGCCTACCTGCCCGAGGCCGAGGCGCGGCGGCTGTTTGGCCCACCCGCGCTCAAGGCCGCCGGCGTGTTTGCACCGCGCGGCAAGGCCGTGCCGGACGAGCAGGACGGCGTGGCCGGCCTGCGCGTGAACGGCCGCTGGGCCTGGGGGTCGGGCGCGCACAACGCCGACATCGTGATCCCCGGCTGCCTGCTGATCGGCGCCGATGGCCAGCCCGCGCTGCTGCCCGGCGGTGCGCCGCGGGTGGTATCCGTGGTGCTGGACCGCGCGCAGGTGCGCCTGCTGGACAACTGGGACAGCTTTGGCCTGTGCGGCACCGGCAGCGGCGAGTTCGAGGTGACCGACGCCTTTGTGCCGCTGTGCCGCAGCGCATCGCTGTTTGACGGCCCGCGCATCCGCACGCCGCTGTACCGGTTTCCGGTGTTCGGCCTGCTGGCGTTGTCGATCGCAGCGGTGGCCACCGGCATCGCCCAGCAGGCGCTGGCTGATTTCATCGCTCTGGCCAGCCACAGCGTGCCGCAGGCCAGCACCAAGCCACTGGCCAGCAAGCCCACCGTGCAAGACGCCGTGGCCCGCGCCGAGGCCACGCTGCAAGGCGCCCGCGCCTACCTGATGGCCAGCATTGCCACCGCCTGGGCCGCGGCGCTGGACAGCCGCGCGGCTGACGACCCGACAGGCAACGGCCTGCCCCTGGACGCCCGGCGCGACCTGCGGCTGGCGTCCAGCCACGCGGTGCAGTCTGCCGCTGAGGTGGTGGGCCGGCTGTACCGGCTGGCCGGCGGTGGCGCGGTGTTTGCCCAGTCACCGTTGCAGCGTGCGCTGCGCAATGTGCAGGTCGCCACCCAGCACATGATGGTCAATGACGCCAGCTTCGAGCTGACCGGCCGGCTGCTGCTGGGTGTGCCGACGCAGACAGCAATGCTGTAGCGGCCGCAGACACGGCTGCGGCTGCGGCTGCGGCTGCGGCTGCGGTTGCGGTTGCGGTTGCAAACACGGGTGCGGGCGCAAGCAGGGGTGCCGGTGCGGCGCGCCAGCGCACAGTCGGGGCCGCCGCCAGATCGTGGGATAGTCGGGTCCCGATGCCCAAACGCCCTTTTTCTGTAGCCGACCGCCGCCGCTCGGTCGCCGACCTGCCTGATTTCACCCAACCCGCCAATGGCGGGCCGTCGGTGGCCACCCGGCGGGTTGAGCCCACCGCCGTGCCGCCGGGCATCGAGCCGCAATTGCCGCCGTTCCGGCCGGTCACGCCCCGGCGCATGCTGTTGATCGTGGCGCTGACGCTGGCCACCGTGGTCGGCCTGGCGGTGCTGATGCTGGAGCCGCATCGGTTGTTGATGGGCGCCAAGGCGGCACGAGCCGACGCGGCGGCGCTGGCCGCCTGCCCGCCGGATGCGGCCAGCGCCGCCCCCGGCTGCCCGGGCAGTGTGATGCCGGTGCTGATGCTGCCGATCGCCCCGGCCCCTGCGCCGCAACGCTGAACGACGCCGATCAACGGCTGATCATGGCCGCCGGGCCGGTCAGCGCTGCCGGCGGCGCCCGCGCTGCAGCACTACGCTGGCTGACCTTGCAAGCTGAAGGCCGCCACCGCCTGTTGCAAGCCGCCCGCCTGGTCGCGCAGGCTGGCCGCCGCGGCGGTGCTTTGCTCGGCCAGTGCGGCGTTTTGCTGGGTCATGGTGTCGAGCTGGCTGACGGCGCTGCCCACCAGACCGATCGAGTCGGCCTGCTCGGCACTGGCGCGGGCGATCTCGGCGATCAGGACGGTCACCTGCTGCACGTGGGACACGATGCCCTGCATCGTGGTGCCGGCATGCCGGGCTTGGCCCGAGCCGGTCTCGATCTTGGCCACGCTGGCCTCGACGATGCCTTTGACCTGGCGCGCCGCGTCGGCGCTGCGCAGGGCCAGCGCGCGCACCTCGGCGGCCACCACCGCAAAGCCGCGGCCGTGCTCACCGGCGCGGGCAGCTTCCACCGCCGCGTTCAGCGCCAGGATGTTGGTCTGGAAAGCGATGCCGTCGATCACGCCAACGATCTCGCCGATCTGGCGGGACGACTGCTCAATCTCCGACATCGTGGCCACCACACCGCCAACGATGTCGCCACCCCGTGCGGCCACCGCGCTGGCGTCAGCCGCCAAGGCGTTGGCGCTGCGGGCCGAGTCGGCGTTCTGTCGCACGGTGGCGGTCAGCTCCTCGACCGACGAGGCGGTTTGCTGCAGTTTCGAAGCTTGCTGCTCGGTGCGGCTGCTCAGGTCGGCGTTGCCCCGGCTGATCTCGCCCGAGCCGGCATGGATTTGCGACGCCGCCGCCTGGATGTTGCCGACGATGCCGGTCAGCGTGCCCACCATGCGCCCCAGCGCGCCCATCAGCCGTGCGATCTCGTCGTTGCCGGTGGCGGGCGGTACCGCCGCCAGATTCCCGTGCGACACCGCCTCGGCCACACACACCGCCTGGTCGAGCTGGCGGGTGACGGTGCGCACGGTGCGCCAGCTGATGACCGCGCTGGCGGCGATGATGGCCGCGGCAATGCCCAGGATCAGGGTCAGCGACGATTGCACCCGGGCGTCCACCGCAGCGGTCACTTCGGTCTGGCGCGTGGCCATGGTCTTGACCTGGGCCTCGCCCAATGTGGCCTGGCGCTGCGCGGTGGCCTTGAGCTTGTCCAGCGTGGCGGCCATCGCCGTTTCACTGGCCAGCAGGCTGCGCTTGGCGGCGGCCACCTTGTCGATCGAGCCACCCACCGTGGCCATCGCGGCGACCGCGGTGTCCACCTGCGCGGCCAGTGGCGGCCGGCCCATCTTCAGCAAGCCAGCGCGCATGGTGGCCATGTTCTCGGTCAGGCGCTGGGTGCTGGTTTTCAGCTCCGCCTGCGCGGCCCCGGTTTCTTTCTCGTTGGCCGCCAGCATCAGCAGGCGCAGGCTGCCGACCATGTCGCGGATCGCCAGCGACACCTCCTCGCTGGTGACCACCACGCCGCCGGGCTCGTTGCGCACGCGCATCGCGGCTTCCAGCATCTGGCGCTGTTTGGCGGCCTGCACCTCGCTGTTGTCGAGCGCGGTGCTGAGCTTGTTCGATTGCGCCTCGATCGGGTCGAGCAAGGCCTTGCGCGCCTTGGCATAAGCCTCGGCCGCGTCGGGCTTGGCGGCCAGCACGTTGGCACGCAGCGCCAGCAGGCCGGTGCCCTCCTTGTTGAAGGCGTCGGTGAGTGAGGCGCTGAGCAGCCGCACGTCCTTCAGCGTGTCTTCACCGCCGGGCTCGGCGGCCAAGCGGGCAATGCCATCGGTGGCGCTCTTGAGCTTGTCCTTCAGCGGATTGAGCCGGAAGCGGTTGGCCGTGGTGTCGACCTCGCTGACGACGATCACCACCTCTTTCAGCCGCGATTGGGCTGACAGCACCTGCTTCATCGTGCCGGCCAGGCGCCGGCTGGCGTCCTGCGCCGCGTCGGCGGTCTTGCCGGCGTCCACGCCGATCTGCTTGACGGCGGTGCGCGTGGTGCCAATCGCCTGCTCGGCCTTGTGCAGCGCGGCGCGGGCGCTTTCGGTTTCTCGCTGGTAGGCGGCGGTATCGGTCAGGCGCTTGTCCACCGCGCCGGCAATCTCGGCCTGGGAGGCCGAGAAGTCGAGCGCTTCGGTCTTTGCGGTCGGGTCGAGCTTGCTCAGCGCCTGGCGCAACTGGGTGATGGCCTGCAGGTCGGCCTCGACCGCGGCCTTGGCCTGCCCGGCCTCGGCTGGGTTGCGCGCCAGGCTGAGCTTGAGCAGCCCGCCCATCGTGCGCTCAGTGCGCTCTTGCAGCTCGTAGGTCTTGGTCTGCAGCGGCGCAGCCTGTGAGGTCAGGCTTCGCAAATCGGTCTGGATCGAGGTGACGGCCACGAAACTGGCGCCGGCCACGCAGACCAGGCCGATGGCGGAAAAGCCCGACAGGGCCAGCAAGCGGTGGGATATTTTCATGGTGTCGGGCTGCCGTGTCGGGCTGCTGGGTGGGGCTGCTGGGTGGGGCTGATATGCGGGGCTGTTTTGCCAGGCTGGGATCAGCGCAGCTTGGCGATCTTGCCGCCCTGGATCTGCGTCAGGAACACATCGGACAAGCCCTGGTGGTTGTTCTCGGCAAAGGCGATCTTCAGCCCGCCCAAGTCATGGCCCTGCAGGCTGTGCAGCGCTTTCACCAGACCGGCGCGCTCGGGCGCCTTGCCGGCACGCTCCAGCGCAACCACCATCACCTTGGCGGTGATGCAGCCCTCGAAGTTGACAAAGCCCAGCTTGCCGCCGCCGCTGGCGGACAGGGCGTCGCGGCACTCGCGCTGGATCGGCAGGTCGTTGTCGTCCGGGAACGGCACCACCTGGCTGATCACCACACCATCGCCGGCTGCCCCGACATCGCTCACCAGGTTGTCGGTGCCCACGAAGGAGACCGTGGCCAGCTGCGATTTCAGCCCTGCGGCACGCGCTTCGCGGATAAAGGCCGCCAGCGGCGCGTAGGTGCCCACCATCACCACGGCGTCGGGCTTGGCGTCGATCATCGCGGCCAGGCCGGTCTTGATGGCCAGCGTGTTGCGCTGGAACGTGCCCTTGGCGGAAATGGTCATGCTGCGTTTTTTAAGCGCCTTGTCGGTACCCGACAGCACGGCCGCGCCAAAGCCATCGTCCTGGTAGAACACGGCCACGCTCTTGGCGCCCTTGGCGATGAAGTGCGCCACCAGCGTCTCGGCCTCGTCGTCGTAGCTGGCGCGCACGTTGAACACCTGCTGTGTCACCGGTTGGCGCAGGCTCATGGCGCCGGTAAATGCGCCCACCAGCGGCACATCCATTTCCTTGACGATGGGCAGTACCGCATTGGCGGTGGGCGTGCCGACGTAGCCGAACAGCGAAAACACCTTCTGCTGCTCGATCATCTTGAGCGTCTCGTCGATCGCCTTGTCGGGCTCGTAGCCGTCGTCGCCCACCAGCAGGTTGATCTGCCGGCCGTGCACGCCGCCCTTGCCGTTGACAGCCTTGAACACAGCTTCGGCACCCTGGCGCATGCCCTTGCCCAAGCCGGAGGCCGGGCCGGTCTGCACATTGACCATGCCGATCTTCACTTCTGTGGCACTCAGGCCATCAACGGCATGGGCCGCAGGGGTCAAAGCCGTGAGGCCAGCGCTGGCCAGGACCAGCAGGGAAAGCTTGTGCATCGTGAACTCCGGCTCGGGTGTGGGCGCCCAGGGCGGCCCCAGGCTTGCGTTGCTTCAAGCGCCGCTGCCCATGCGGCAGACAGACGCTTGTAGCAATTTCGGACCCTGCGGCCGGCGCTTGACCGGCCGGGATGACGGAGTTCGTGGCTTAGCCTGTGGGGAGTTG
>JBKJKU010000092.1:0-18302 GCA_046597355.1 Aquabacterium sp. | reverse complement strand
GCCGTCGGGCAACCGGCTCCCTCCATGTCCTCCGATGCCGGCCAGCGGGCCGACATCTCCTCCTTTACTTACGGGATCCGGTCACCCAACGCCCTTGGCCGCCCGAATCGTTGCCGCGGGCGTTGGCTTGAAAGGCCGGCATGCCGTGCGGGTGGGGTAGCGCCGTGTCGGGCTGGCGTGTCCCGCGCAGGTAAAGACACCGTTGTGTTTGTCAAGCCTGATGTGGCTTTGAGTGGTTCACATCGAAGGGCTTGCCCGAGCGCAGGACGCCGTAGGCGATGGCCAGAAGCTTGTGCATGCAGGCCACGACGACGACCTTGCCAGGCTTGTTCTGGGCCTCCAGGCGGGCCCAGAACGTAGCGACCAAGGGGTTGTAGCGCCCGGCCACCATCGCCGGGAAGTACAGCATCCTTTTGAGCTCCTGGTGCCCCATCGGGTGTGTTCCCCGGTGCTTGTCCAGCGACGTGCCCGACTTCCGGATCATTGGCGTCAGACTGGCAAAGGCAATGACTGCCTTGACCGACTTGAACCGCTCTGGCCGCCCGATATAGGCCAGGAGCTGAGGGATCGTCTTCTCGCCCAGCCCGGGGACTGTGTGAAGCAGATTCGCACGGGCTTTGAGGGCCGGATCGTCGTTGATAGTGCGGGCAATCTGCGCCTTTACCAGCTCAATCGCCTGCTCCAGATTGGTAAGCACGGCGCCCACAGAGGCCGCCACGGATGCATGCGCCACATCGAGCCGGTTGCGCTCGGTCTGCCGCATGACCTGCAACGCGTCCAGGCGCGCTACCAGCGCCTGCAGGGCACGCACGCCCAGTGAGGGCGCCTCCCAGCGCGCGGGATTTTGAACCTGGCAGAACATCGCCAGGCACTTGGCGTCGGCGCTGTCGGTCTTGTTGCGCTGCCGCATGGCCTCGGCAAAGTGCTTGACCAGCAGCGGGTTGACCACCGACACCACGGCGCTCTGGTCGTGTAGGAAGCAGGCCAGTGCCTCGTGATAGCTGCCGGTGGCCTCCATACAGATGTGCACTGCCGCAAAACCTCCTGGTGCATTGGCTTGCAGCCACTGCACCAGGCTGTTGAAACCCGGTAGGTCATTGGAGAAGACTTTGGATCGGTACTTGCCGGTCGGCAGCAACAGCGCCACGTCCAGCTTTGCCTTGCTGACGTCCACACCAAGAAAAGATTGCATGACCTATACCCCCTT
The DNA here is from genome assembly GCA_046597355.1 of Aquabacterium sp. Taxonomy (GTDB): domain Bacteria; phylum Pseudomonadota; class Gammaproteobacteria; order Burkholderiales; family Burkholderiaceae_C; genus Pseudaquabacterium. The sequence continues at coordinate 17,095 of JBKJKU010000092.1, read as the reverse complement.
GAGGAAGTAGCCACACGCTGGATTCGACATGCGCAACCTAATACGCGGGGTCATTGCCAACCGCTGGCCGGCAACGCCCCAAGACACCGTTTGAGCTACAGCGTCGAAACCGCCCGGTGCCCCAGTCTTTACCTCGGGATTGGTGTCCCAGGAAGGGAAACGGGGTCAACCGGACGGGCTCTCTTCAGCGCGACGAGAGCAGAGCCACAGTATTAGAAGGGAGGGCCGGTGGTTTTCCGGCCCGGAATGACACGGAGCGGGGCACGCCAGCCCGGCGCGGCGCGGTCGCGCAAAAACCACGGCCGGCAGCGTTCAGGCCAAAAAACGAAAGGCAGCAAAGAGCCGAATCCGGTCTGGCGACCCAGGGCATGCTTTGGCCACTCGTCACACCCGCCGACAATGTCAGTCAATTTCCTGGAGCCGGCTGTGCGCAAACTGATCAAACCCTTGCTGGTGCTGGCCCTGTCGGCCGCCTGGGGCACCGCCCCAGCCCAAACGTCCGGCTGGCCCAGCCGCACGGTGCGGGTGATCGTGCCGTTTCCGGCCGGCGGCGCCACCGACCTGGTGGCCCGTGCGATTGCGCAGCGGGTCTCGGTCAGCACCGGCCAGCAGCTGGTGGTGGACAACAAGGCCGGCGCCGGCGGCACGCTGGGGTCGGCCGAAGCCGCACGGGCGCCGGCCGATGGCTACACCCTGCTGCTGACCACCAGCAGCACCCACGCGATTGCGCCGCACCTGTCGCCCAAGCTGCCCTACAACGCGGTGACTGACTTCACCCCACTTGCCCACCTGGCCGACGCCGCCAGCCTGTTGCTGGTGGCGCCCAAGCTGGAGGCGCGCAACCTGGCCGAGCTGATCGCCCTGGCGCGCAAGCAGCCCGGCCAGTTGAACTACGCCAGCAGCGGCAACGGCACCATCGTGCACCTGACGACCGAGGCCTTCATGGCCCAGGCCGGTGTGGCCATGACGCATGTGCCCTACAAGGGCACTTCACTGGCGATGCCCGACCTGATTGCCGGCAATGTGCAGGTGCTGTTCGACGCCATCCCGTCCGGCATGCCACATGTGGTGGGCGGTCGGGTGCGGGCACTGGCCGTCACCGGCCCCAAGCGGTCGCCATTGGCGCCCGAGCTGCCCACGCTGGCCGAGGCCGGCCTGCCGGGTTTTTCGTCCGTCACCTGGTTCGGGCTTTACGCGCCCAAAGGCCTGGACGCCGACCTGGCCCGGCGCATCCATGCCGAGTTTGCCAAGGCGCTGTTGTCGCCCGAGGTGGTAGACCGGCTGGCCAAGCTGGGCGCCGAGCCGGCCCGCCCGGGGTCTGCCGCTGACTTTGCCGCGGTGGTGGCGGCCGACAGCGCACGCTGGGGCCAAATCATCCGCGAGCGCAAGATCACGCTGGAGTGACGCCGCGGCGCCGGCCAGCCGGCTGCCCGAGGCCCGCAGGCTACTCGCCCAGCGTGGCCCGCTGTCCCAGCACCTGCCGCAAGAACAGCACCGTGGCGTAGAACTGGTAGTCAGCGTTTTCCTTGCGCGCAAAGCCGTGGCCCTCGTTGTCGGCGCGCAAGTACCAGACCGTGGTGCCATTGCCGCGCACCTGGGCAACGATCTGCTCGGCTTCGGTCACCGGCACCCGCGGGTCGTTTTTGCCCTGCACCACCATCAGCGGCCGGGTGATGCGGGCGGCGTGGGTCAGCGGCGACATGCGCTGCAGCAGCGCGCGCATGGCCGGGTCGCGCTCGTCGCCGTACTCCACCCGGCGCAGGTCGCGTCGGTAGCTCTCGGTGTTCTCCAAAAAGCTGACGAAGTTGGAGATGCCCACCACGTCGATGGATCCGGCGATGCGCTCGGGGTAGGTGGTGGCCACCGCCAGGCTCATGTAGCCGCCGTAGCTGCCGCCCGCCACCACCACACGCTGCGGGTCCAGGTCGGGCTGGGTGGCGATCCAGTCCAGCAGCGCGCCGATGTCCTTGACCGAATCCTCGCGCAGCGCGCCGTTGTCCAGCCCGAGGAAGGTCTTGCCGTAGCCGCTGGACCCCCGCACATTGGGTTGCAGCACGGCAATGCCCAGGTCTTGCAGCAGGTGGTTGTTGCGCCCGCCAAAACCGATCTTGGCCTGCGCCTCCGGCCCGCCGTGGATGTTGATCAGCACCGGCCGGCGCCCGGTGAAACGCGCCGGTGGCCGGTTCAGCAGGCCCGAGATGCTGCGCCCGTCGAAGCTGGTCCAGCGCACGATCTGCTGCTCGGTCAGCGCGGCGGCCTCCAGCGCCGGGTGCAGGCGCGGGCGGGTCCAGGGCTCGATGCGGCCGGTCGCGGTGTCCAGGCTGTACACCTGGCCGGGCGTTCGCGCACCGGCCAGTTGCAGCGCCAGCACCGGTGCCTGCGCATGGAAGCGCAGGCTGCCCACACTGCCGGCCGGCAGCGGGGGCGCGGGGCGCGCGCTGCCACTGGCTGCATCGACGAGCCGCAACTCATCCCGGCCGTCGACGTTGACGCGCATCGCCAGCAGCGTGCCGTCGGCAGCCAGGTCAGTCTGATCGACATCCCAGGGCACACCGGCGCTCAAACGCCGCAGCGTGCCGCTGGCCAGGTCCAGCGCCATCAGCTCGCGAAACTCACCCGCCCGGTCGCTGACCAGGTACAGCGTGCGGCCGTCCGGGCTGAACGCCTCGGCGGCATGGCTGGCCGGCGCTGGGATGGCGGTGCCGGCCACCACACCGCCAGGCGTTGGCAGCAATTGGCGGCGTGCGCCGGTGGCCAGGTCCAGCAGCCAGATCCGTGATTCAGTGGCCGACAGGTACTGCCGCAGCGCAGCTTGGCGGTCGTCCGGCGACACGGCCGAGACCTGCCAACCGCCGCCCGGCAGCTCGGCCAACACCCGGCGCTGGCCCGGGCGGGCCGGGTCCAACAGCCAGAGCGTGGTGTTGACGGCGTCGCGGCGGCCGCCCGCCGCGGTGCGGTCCAGCGGCACCGAGCTGATGATCGCCAGGCTGCTTTTGTGCAGCCAGGTGTTGAGGTTGTGGCGTTGGTCCGGATCGGTCAGCAGGGTCTGCTCGCGGCTGGGCAGGTCCAGCCGGTAGAGCTGGAACACCTCGTTGCCGCCGGCGCCGCGCATCAGCACGATGCTGCGGCCCTCGCGCGGCTCGTACCAGGCGCGGGTGACGGGCTCGTTGCCCCCGGTCAGCGCCTCGGGCTCGGCCAGCGGACCGGCCACGCGGTAGAGCTGCGTGATGTTGCCGCCCACCGGCCGGTGGCTGACCAGCATCTCACGCCGGGTCGGGTGCCAATCGACAAAGGCATGGCCGGCAAAGTCGGTGTAGCGGGCCACCGATTCGGCCAGGCTTTGCGGCACCGGGGGCACGCCTTGCAGCAGCAGCGCAGCCGGCGCAACCAGCGGCGGCAGCACGGCTGCAGGCGGCGCGGCACAGCCCGCCAGCAGCGCGCCGGCCAGTGCCAGCACCGCCAATCGAGCCGCAAACCCAGCCGTAAACCGAGCCGTAAATCCGGCGGCAAACCGCGTGTCGAACATCATGCCAAGGCCTTGATCCGTGAGTTGATCCGGCTATTCTGGCCGAGCCCGCAGCGCTGAGCAGGCGCAAAATCCCGGCCTGGCGCGGGTTCGGCGCGGGTTCGTCGGTGTTTTGTCGACTGTCTGTCGGTTGTTTGTCGGTTGTCCGCCAGTTGTCTGCCGGTTGCCAGCCACCGCCCAGCGCCTGCCCTTCGCCCGCCCAGCGCGGACCCGTCCACCCGTTCTCTTGCCCCTGCCGATGCGCCTAGAAGACCTCCGATTGCGACTGCATGCACTGGGCGCCAAGCCCGAGCACGCACAGCGCCTGCTGCGCGACTGGGTCAACGCCCTGCCGCCCGACGCCGGCAAGCCGCGGCTGGACGGCTGGCTGCCCAAGCCGCTGCGCGAGGCGCTGCCGGCGCTGTGGGCCGAGTGGCACGGCCTGGCCCGTTTGCAGTCCCAGCATCCGGGCGAGGACGGGTCGGCCCGGCTGCTGGTGGCGCTGGCCGACGACCAGACGGTCGAGAGCGTGCTGCTGACGCCCGGCCGCACCCCCGGCCTGTGTGTGTCCACCCAGGTCGGTTGCGCGGTGGGCTGCGTGTTTTGCATGACCGGGCAGAGCGGCCTGCTGCGCCAGGTCGGCAGCGCCGAGATCGTCGCCCAGGTGGCGTTGGCACGCACGCTACGGCCGGTTCGGAAGGTGGTGTTCATGGGCATGGGCGAGCCGGCGCACAACCTGGACAACGTGATCGAGGCGATTGATTTTTTGGGCACGCTCGGCAACATCGGCCACAAGAACCTGGTGTTTTCCACGGTGGGTGACCTGCGGGTGTTCGAGCGCTTGCCGGCCGGGCCGGTCAAGCCGGCGTTGGCGCTGTCGCTGCACACCACCCATGCCGCGCTGCGCGAGCGCCTGCTGCCGCGTGCGCCGCGCCTGTCGCCCGATGCGCTGATCGAACTGGCCGAGGTCTATGCCCGCGCCACCGGCTACCCGGTGCAGGTGCAGTGGACGCTGCTGGACGGCATCAACGACGGCGACGACGAGCTCGACGGCATCGTGCGCCTGATGGCCGGCAAATACATGGTGCTCAACCTCATCCCGTACAACAGCGTGGACGGGCTGGACTTCCGGCGGCCAAGCCGGGAGCGCGCCGCCGAGATGGCGCGCCAGTTGCACCGGCGCGGTGTGCTGACCAAGCTGCGCCAGTCGGCCGGGCAGGACGTGGAGGGCGGCTGTGGGCAGTTGCGGGCGCGGGCCATTGGCCAATCCAGCAAATCCGGCACACCCGACGCACCCGACACGCCGGCGCCGGCTGGCCAGGCGACTGTCTCGATGCCAACGCCGCTGCGCCGGCCGACGGTCACGGTGGTTTAAGGCGGCGGCGCTGTCGCTGCCGAAGCGGCCGCCCGGCCTGCCGCCCGACCTGCCGCCAACCCCGCCACCAACCCGCCACCAACCCCGTTGCCAGCCCGGTCGCCAGCCCCGCTGCCAGCCCCGCTGCCTCCAGCACCCCACACCCACTCACCCACCATGCCGCTGACCACCGCCGAAACCGCCCTGATCGCCCAGGCCCGTCAACTGGCCCGTGAGCAGATCAGCCCGCACGCCGCACGCTGGGAGCGCGAGCGCCGCATCGGCCATGAGGCGCTGGCGGCAGCGGTGGCGCTGGGCCTGACCCGGCTGCAAGTGCCGCTGGCGGCAGGCGGGCTGGACTACTCATTCGCCTGCAAGGCCCAGCTGGCCGAGGTGCTGGCGGGTGGCGACTTCGGCTTCACGATGTCGCTGATCAACACCCACAACGTGGCGGCCAAGCTGGCGCGCGATGCCTCACCAGCGGTGGCGGCGCGCTACCTGCCCGACCTGATCAAAGGCCGGCGCCTGGGCTGCACTGCGCTGACCGAGCCCGGCGCCGGCTCGGACTTTGCCGCCATCACCACCCTGGCCACCCGCTGCGACGGCGGCTGGCGCATCGACGGCGCCAAGGCCTGGATCACCAACGCGGCCGAGGCCGATGTGGTGGTGCTGTACGCCCAGACCGAGCCCGGCAGCGGCGGCAGCGGCATGGCCGGCTTTCTGGTGGACGGCCGGCGCGCCGGTTTTGTGCGCGAGCCGGCCTATGCGCTGGGCGGCCAGCACAGCATCGGCACCGGGGGTTTCCGGCTCGACGGCTACCGGGCCAGCGACGACGAGTTGCTGCACCCGCCGGGCCAAGCCTTCAAGGCTGCGCTGGGCTCGATCAACGGCGCCCGCACCTACATCGCTGCGATGTGCAATGGCATGGTGGCCGACGCGCTGCAGGTGGCCTGGGCCTACGGCCAGCAGCGCACCAGCTTTGGCCAGCGCTTGGCCGACCACCAGGGCTGGCGCTGGCGCCTGGCCGAAGCCGCCAGCGAGTTGGCGGCCTGCCGGCTGATGGTGGGCCAGGCGGCCGAGCTGATCGACGCCGGCCAGGCCACCGGCGCACCCGCGCAAGGGGCTGCCGCCCAGGCCAAGCTGCTGGCCTGCCGCATGGCCGACCGCCAGCTGCCGGCGCTGGCCCAGGCCATGGGCGCCGAGGGCCTGCGCGAGCACCACCCGTTTGCGCGCCACCTGCTGGGCGCCCGGGTGGCGGGCCTGGTCGATGGTTCGACCGAGATGCTGCTGGAGCGCATTGGCGCGGTGATGGGCCGCTGACCGCCTGAGCGCGACTACGGCTGCAGCGGCGTGGCCGGCGGCAGCGCCATGCCGCGGCGCGCCATCTCGGTCCGCACGCGGTCGGGCCGGTCGCTGATGATGCCGTCCACCCCCCAGTCGAGCAGGGTGTTGATCTGCGCCGGCTCGTTGACGGTCCAGGCCAGCACCTGCAGGCCCAGGCCTTGCGCCTGCTTGATCTTGGCGGCGTCCAGGTCTGCAAAATGGGCGGCCCAGGTGCGGCCGCCAGCGGCCTGCACCAGGCGCGGCACCGAGCCGTGCTGGCGCAGGCTCAAACCCGCTGTCCAGAGCGACGGGCCGGTCTCGCCATCGGCCACGTTGTCCAGCCAGCGCTGCTGGGCGGTCAGGTAGACGGTGTTGATCTCTGGCGCCTCGCGCTGCACCACTTGCAGCGTGCGCCAGTCGAACGACTGGATGCTGCTGCGCTGGGCCATGCCGGCGTCGCGGATGGCCTGGATCAGCAGCCGGGCAAAAGGCTCGGGCGCCAGGGTGTCGTCGGGCGCCAGCGGCGAGATCTTGGTCTCGATGTCGAAGCGCACAAGCGCATTGCCGCTGCGCCGCACCAGCGCAAACAAGTCACTCAGGCGCGGCAGCCGGGTGCCGTCTGCCGGCACCTGCTCGGCAAATTGCGTGGCATAGCGGGTGCCGGGCTTGATGCGGCCCAGCTCAAATCGCTGCAACGCCGCCAGCGGGGTCTGGTGGATCAGTGGCCCCGGACCGGTGAGGAAACGACCGTCCGGCGCGCGGGTGATGTCCGGGTTCAGCCGCGGATCGTGCGAGATCACCAGCACGCCGTCCTGGGTGACCGCGACGTCGAGTTCCAGCGTGTGCACACCGATCGCCAGCGCCCGCTCAAATGCCGGCAAGGTGTTTTCGGGCGCCAGCCCGCGCGCGCCGCGGTGGCCTTGCAGGTCAAACGCGGCGGCCTGTACTGCCACAACCGCCAGCAACGCGATGGCGCACCGCCTCATGAACCACTCCTCCCAACGGCTCGCCCGGGTTGGCGCGCACACCGGCCTGATTCTGAGGGCTGAGCTCGGGGTATGCCGCAAGCCGATGCACTGGTTTCCCCGTAGCCGTTTCGTCACCTGCGCGACCCGATTCAGGCCGTGCGGCACCGTAACGTCGGCGCCCGGCCCTTGTTGGCCGGCCATCCCACCGCACGGAGCCACACCATGAAACAACCCGGCCGTTTGACCTTCCGCTTCGCGCAAACCGGCATCGCGCTGGCCGCTGTCAGCCTGATCGCCGCTTGCGGCGGCAGTGACGACCCCGCGCCGATCCCCGAGGAAACCCGGGCCCAGGACACCCGCAGCTTCACCGCCGATGCCACCGTCACCACTTTCGACCCCATGGCCGCTGACGCTGGCGATGTCACCGTCATGAGCAGCACCAGCCGTTGGTCCGGTGTGCTGGGCGGTGCGGGTTACAAGGTCGAGGTGCCGCCCAACTGGAACGGCAAGCTGGTGATGTACGCCCACGGCTATGCCGGCACCGGCGCAGCGCTGCGCGCGGACGCCCCGCTGATCCGCCGCTACCTGATCCAGAACGGCTATGCCTGGGCCGCCTCGAGCTACAGCAAGAACTACTACGACGTGCGCGCCGGGGTCGAGGACACCAACGCGCTGGCCAACGAGTTCGTCAAGATCGCGGCCAAGAACAGCCGCACCCTGGCGGCGCCCAGCAAGATCTACATCACCGGCGTGTCGATGGGCGGCCATATCACCGGCGCGGCCATCGATGACGAAGCCCAGGCTTACGCCATCAACAAGACCAAGTACAACGGTGCCGTGCCGATGTGCGGCGTGATGGGCGATACCGAGTTGTTCAACCAGTTCGCGGCCATTCAGGTCACAGCCCAAGCGCTGGCGGGCGTGCCGAAGTACCCGACCGACAAGTTCGAGGACATCCGGGCCTTGGTCACCAGCACGCTGTTCACCACCTTCCCGTCGGTGCCCACGGCCACCGGTGTCAAGTTTGTGTCGGTGCTGAAAAACATCACCGGCGGCTCGCGCCCGATGTTCGACCTGGGGCTGGCATTTGGCGGCAGCTTCCCGTCGGCCTGGGGTGCATTGGGTGGCGACGGCACCATCACCGGCATCCTCAACAAGAACATCCTCGACACGATGGGCATGACCTACACCATCGATGGTGACGTCGCCGGCAGCACCGCGCTCAATGCGTCGGCGCTGAAGTTGACCGCTGCCACCGATGCCAACCGCCTGCGCACCGACGGCATGCGCTGGATTCCAAAGGTCAACGGCAACTTCAAGATCCCCGTGGTCTCGATCCACACGCTGGGTGACTTGTTCGTGCCGTTCAGCATGCAGCAGGTGTTCCAGAAGAACGTGGCCGCCAAGGGCAACAGCGCCTTCCTGGTGCAACGTGCGTTGCGCGGCGTCAGCCATTGCGATTTCACGGTGGCCGAGGCTGCGACAGCCTTCGACGACATGGTCAAGTGGGAAAGCGGCGGCGCCAAGCCCGCTGGCGATGACGTGATGACAGCGGCCACCGTGGCTGCCCCGACCTACGGCTGCGCCCACACCAAGAACACCCTTGGGCCTGACGAGTTCGGTTTTGTCCGTTCACTGCGGCCCGCCACCGTGGCCAACTCTGCGGCCTGCCCGGGCTGACCGACAGCCCCGCAGCTTGAATCCCCAGGGGCCTTCGGGCCCCTTTTTTGTGGCCGATCGCCGCCAGACTGCCAAACCACTTGATACCCATGTGGGTATCTTGCAAGATAGGGGTATGGGTATCAAGATGCGATCGATCGGGACCGTTCGGGGGCGATGCAGGCGGCGATGCAGGCGCGATGCGGGCGTTCCTGCCGGCGCTTGGGCCAGCACTCGCGCGGGCGCCCGTGCTGGCCGTTGTGGCGGTCAGCCTGGTCCTGGCGGTGCGCCCGGCCACGCTGTCGGCCCAGGCCGGCATGCTGCGCAGCGAGGCCGGCCTGGCGCAGGCCGAGGCCGAAGCCCGCAACGCCCGACAGGTGGCCGACCGCAGCCGCGACCTGCGCAACCAGGGCTTTGTGAGCCAGGCCGCACTGGACCAGGCCGAAGACCAGCTCAAGGCCGCGCAAGCCGGTGTGCAGCAGGCCCAAGCCAGCCGCGGGCGCCGGCAGCAGCGGCGCGCAGGCCGGGCATCCGGCAACAGGGCCCGCCACCAGGCTGGCCAGGTTTTTTCAGCGCCTGCTGACGCCCTTGCTCCACAGCGCCCGCCGCCGCTGGTTGCTGGCCGCCGGCATCGCGGTGGCCACGCTGCTGTCGATCGCGCTGGCCGCCGTGCCGGGCACACGCGCCGGCGTGGTGCTCAAGATGCTGCCGTTCGGCAACAAGAGCGAGTTCCAGCTGGTGGTGGACATGCCCGCCGGCACGCCGCTGGAGAGCACCGCCGCCGCGCTGCAGGACCTGGCCGCGCTGCTGGCACGCCAGCCCGAGGTGCAAGACCTGCATGGTTATGCCGGCACCGCCAGCCCGATCACCTTCAACGTCCCTCCAGGAGTACGCCATGACCGTGGCCCGTTTGATCCCCATCTTTGCCGGCAGCTTCATCCTGCTGTCGCTGGCCCTCGGCGTGGCGGGCAGCCCGCTCTACGTCAGCCCGTGGTGGTTGGCCTTCACCGCGTTTGTCGGCGCCAACCTGCTGCAGTTTGGCTTCAGCCAGGTCTGCCCGCTGGGCTGGATGCTGAAAGAGCTGGGCGTGCCCGAGTCCGCCGCCTGCGCACGCTGACCCCGGCCTGAGCGGGCCCCGGGGCGGCGGCAAACGCCCGCCCTGCGTTGTCGGCATGACAATGCCGGACGACCACGACTCCCGCGCCAGCCCGGCGTCCCGCACCATGGCCATCCTCACCGACACCAGCGCCCGCACCGACTTGCTCAACCGCCTCAAGCGTGCCGAGGGCCAGTTGCGCGGCATCCAGCGCATGGTCGAAACCGGCGAGCCGTGCCTGGACATTGCCGGCCAGATGGCCGCGGTGCGCAAGGCGCTGGACAGTGCCTACATGCGCATGACGGTGTGCTTCATGCAGCAGGAGCTGCAGGCCCGGCTGGCGCCCGACGGCGCGCACGAGGCCGACCTGACCGCCGTCATGGACAACGTTCAAATCCTGCTGGGCAAGCTGCGCTGACCGGCGCGGCCGCCAGCCGGCCTGCCCAGGCGCTTCGGGTGGTCGGCATGGCAGTGCGTGACCACCCCATAGCGGATCGGCAACGGCGCGACCTGCCGGATCAACGCCAGCAGCTGCCGCGCCAGCGGCGGCAAACCCAGCGCATCGACCACCAGCACACCGCCGCCGACCCTCACGCCGACCCCCGCGCCGCCACCCTCGCCGCCACCCAGCCAGCAGGCCCGGTGCAATGCAGAACCGACGCGGGGGAACTTGGCGTGGACCGCATAGGGATAGTGCCGCATGCGAATGTAATGATATTTTGCGCACCGTGACTGTAGCCCTGCGGATTGCGGGCTGGCAAGCGCGATGCGCGGGTGGGTCGTTTTTTGCGCGCTGCGTCTCCACCGACCCCGGCACTGCCAGAATCGACAGCGCACGTGGCCCGGTCCACGCGCCCTTTCCGACCCCCCACCAGGAGCGTCCCGCATGAAGCCCACTCCCTGCGCAAGACCCGGCGTGCTTGCCCCTGGCCGCCGCGTCCGACTGGCGGCCTTGGCCCTGCTGCTGGTGCCGGCAGCTGCCTGGTCTGCCGACCCGCAGCGCCTGCGCACCCGTGCGCTGGCTGCTACCTGCGCCCAGTGCCACGGCACCGACGGCCGGGCGGTGGAGGGCCAGTCGCTGGTGCGCTTGGCCGGCCGGCCCAAGGACGACACGCTGACGCAGTTGCTGGCTTTCCGCACCGGGCAGCGGCCGGCAACCGTCATGCACCAGATCACCCGCGGCTACTCGCCAGAGCAGCTCGACGCGGTGGCCACCTACTTTGCAGCCCAAAAGTGAAGGCGCCGACATGAAACACAGTCACTTGGACCGCCGCCAGCTGCTGCAAGGCCTGATGTCGGGTGCCGTGCTGGGCAGTGGCGCGGCAGCCGGCTTGGGCAGCTTGTCGGGCTGCGCCGGCGCCGGCACGTCGGCGTCGAAGGCGCAGGTTGTCGTGGTGGGCGGCGGTTATGGCGGCGCCACAGCGGCCAAGTACGTCCGGCTGCTGTCGGACTACAGCATCGACGTGATGCTGATCGAGCCCAACCGGACGTTTGTGTCCTGCCCGGTCAGCAACCTGGTGCTCAGCGGCCAGCGCAGCCTGGCCGACATCACCAGCCCCTACGCAGGCCTGGGCGCGCAGCATGGCGTGCGCATCGTGCATGACCGGGTGGCCAGCGTGGACACCGCCAAACGCCAGGTCCGGCTGGACGGCGGCGCGGTGATCGGCTATGACAAGCTGGTGCTGTCGCCCGGCATCGACCTGCTGTGGGACAGCGTGACCGGCTTGCAGGCGGCGCAAGCGGCCGGCCAGATCCTGCAGGCCTGGAAGGCCGGCGCCGAGACGGTGGCGCTGCGCCAGCAACTGCTGGCGATGCCCGACGGCGGCACCTACGCCATCACCATTCCCGAGGTGCCCTACCGCTGTCCGCCCGGGCCGTACGAGCGGGCCAGCGTGATCGCCGCCTACTTCAAGCGTGCCAAGCCCCGGTCCAAGGTGCTGATCCTGGACGCCAACCCGGATGTCACCAGCAAGGGGCCGCTGTTCAAGAAGGCCTGGGCCGATCTGTACCCCGGCATGGTCGAGTACCGGCCGCAGCACAAGGCGATCGCGGTGGACGGCGCCAGCCGCACCGTCAAGTTCGAGGTGCAGGACGACGTGCGGGCCGATGTGCTCAACGTGCTGCCCGCGATGCGCGCCGGGCAGCTGGCGGTGCAGACCGGGCTGGCCAACGCCAACGGGCGCTGGTGCCATGTCAACTTCCTGAACTTCGAATCGACGGCAGCGCCCAATGTGCATGTGCTGGGCGACGCGATCCAGGTCGCTGCCGGCATGCCCAAGTCGGCCCACATGGCCAACGCCCACGCCAAGGTGGCGGCCGCGGCGATCGTGGCCGAGTTGCAAGGCCTGGAAATCGACCCGCAGCCGATGCTGACCAATGTCTGCATGAGCCATGTCGACGACAGCCAGGTCATCCACGTGGCCAGCGTGCATGAGTACGTGCCGGCGCAGAAAACCTTCCGTGCCGTCGCTGGCTCAGGCGGCGTGTCGGCTGTGCGGTCCGAACTGGAGGCGAAGTACGCCGAGGCCTGGGCCCGCAATATCTGGGCCGACACCTTGATGTAGGCCCCAGCCGCCGTCCTCACCCACCCCCTCACCCACCCCCTTCCCCAAGCCGCGCAGGCGATCACGACGGCAGTCTTTCAACAGGGGGCCAGACGGTGACGGGTGGCGGCCACTCTGGCGGCCGGTGCTGCCGCCGCGCAAGCGCAGGATGGCGTCGAGGTGATCTACCCCCTGGTGGAAGGCCTGCCCCACGTCCCGCGCGCCATCGGCAGCATCCGCAACCACCTCGCGGCCGAGCCAGGCACACGCATCGTGGTGGTCACGCACGGCGCGGCGGGCGTCCAAGGCCGGCCCTGTTCGGGCTCGGTGGCAGACCTGGCCGCTGACCGTGCGCAACATCGCCAAGGACAAGGTGGCGATGGCGGCCCGCATCGTGCCCTCGGGCGTGGCCGAGGTGGCCAGGTTGCAGGCCAAGGAGGGCTTCGTGTGGCTGCAGCCTTGAACCTGCCTGCGCGCTCAGTCGGCGCGCACCGGCAAACGCCGGCGCAGCAGGTCCATCGCCGATTCGGCCAGTGACTTGAGGTGCGCGATCTGGTCCGCCGAGATCTTGTGGGGCTGAACGTCATACGCACACAACGTGCCCACAGTCTGGCCATTGACCTCGAGCCGGGCCGCGGCATAGAAGCGCACATGCGGTGCGCCCAGCACCAGCGGATTCCCGGCAAAGCGCGGATCCAACCGGGTGTCCTCAGCCAGGATCACCGACTCGCCGCTGTGGAAGAAGGCTTCGCAAAATGAGGTGCTGGCGGGCGATGCGTGCAGCGCGGTGCCAACCGCCGATTTGAACCAGTCGCGCTCCTCGTCGAGCAGGCTGACCATCACCATCGGCACGCCCAGGCTGGACGCCAGCAGGCGGGTGATGTCGTCATAAGCCTGCTCCGCCGAAGACTCCAACACCAGACAGCGGCGCAGCTCGTCGAGTCTTTCCTGGTTTTTACGCATCTAAAAGTGTAGCGACATCCGCCGGCCTGTGAGTTTGTGGTGCCAATAGTGGCAAAGCGCCGGCGTGGTTAGGCCGGCTTTCAAGGTCGGATCGCGCGCCGTCACTGCCGGCTTGCTGCGCGGGGTTGCCGGTGGGCGTCGGGTGGGGCCGGACCTGCTCGGCCCACGGCACACGGCCTGGATCCGGCGTCTTGCGGCTCGCCAAGCGTACGGCGACACACAACGCGCCTACAGGACAAAGGGCCGCCCCGTTACCAGCGTCGTCGCAACCGCCATCTCCTGCTTGGCCATGACACCGGCGTCCCAGGCCAGCCGCCCGGCCTCGATAGCCAGCCGAAAGGCGCGGGCCATCGTGACCGGGTCTTGCGACAGCGCCACGGCCGAGTTGACCAGCACGGCGTCGAAGCCCAGCTCCATCGCCTGCACCGCGTCGCGTGGCGACCCGATGCCCGCATCGACGATGAGCGGCACGCCCGGCAGTCGCGCGCGCAGCGTGCGCAGGGCCGACGGGTTCAGCAAGCCTTGACCAGAGCCGATGGGCGCGCCCCACGGCATCAGGATGCGGCAACCCGCGTCGAGCAGCCGGGTGCAGGTGACGAGGTCGTCGGTGCAATAGGGAAAGACCTCGAAGCCGTCGCTGGCCAGTTCGCGTGCAGCCACCACCAGCTCCCACGGGTCGGGTTGCAAGGTGTACTCGTCGCCGATGACCTCGAGCTTGATCCAATGGGTGCCGAACATCTCGCGCGCCATGCGCGCCAGCGTGACGGCCTCGCGCGCCGTGGTGCAGCCCGCTGTGTTGGGCAGCAGGTGGGCGCCGGAGGCTTGGATGTGGCGGTAGAAATCGCCGGCTTCGCCGCCGCCGGCGAGCTGCCGCCGCAGGCTGACCGTGACCACCTGGGTACCGGCCGATTCGATGGCCTCGCGCAGCACGGCCGGCGACGGGTAGCCGGCCGTGCCGAGAAAGAAGCGACTGTGGAGCTCGACGCCCCCGATGGCAAAGCTCATGGTGTCATCCCCCGGTGATGGGTTGGAAGGTGGTGACCGCATCGCCGGGCTGCAGGCGGCAGGCCGACCGCTGCGCTCGCGGCACGAAGTCGCCATTGACAGCGGTGGTCAGCGCGGCCGGTGTCTGGCCCAGCGACGCGATCAGCGCGGCCAGCGTGGTGCCGTCCTCAAGCTGGTGCGTCTCGCCGTTGAGGCGGATCTCGGTCATCAAAGCGTCTCCTGGTGGGGTCCGGACGGGCCTGCGGTGCCGCTGCCGAAAATGGGCCCAGGCGCGGGTCCGAGCGACGGCCCGAGCGACGGCCCCAGCGAAGGCCCAAGCAGGGGCCCGAGCGAAAGCCCCAGCGCAGCCTCCAGCGCGATCTCGACAAGCCCGGGCGCGATCAGCCAGCCGTGGCGGAACAGGCCGTTGATGCGCACCAGCCCCGGTTGCATCTCGATACACGGCAGGTTGTCGGGCAGTGCCGGCCGCAGATTGGTTTCGCTGTGGACGATGCGCGCTTCGGCGAGCGCGGGCACGATGCTGTGGGCCGCCGCCAGCAGCTCGACCGTGCTGCGCAGCGACGGCGGCGAGCGGTCTTCGCTTTCGATCTCGCTGGCGCCCACCACAACCAGGTCGGGCGCCCGCGGCACCAGGTACACCCGGTGGCGGGCATGCAGCAGGCGCACCGGCCGGATGAGGCCCAGGCCCGGCGCCTGCAGCCAGAAGATCTCGCCGCGCACACCCCGCACCGACAGCTGCGGGCGGGCACCGACGCCACGCACGTCGAAGACCCCATCGAAGGTGGCCGGGCCACCGGCCAGCAGCAGCCGACCGGGCTCGACCGCGGCCACCGACGAGCCCCAGCGCCAGTCAACGCCCGGCGCGCCGGCAACCAGGGCGGCCATCGCCTGCACGGTGTGGATGCGGCCCTCGCCGGGCAGCAGCCAGGCGTGCAGGCCGCTGCGCAGCGCGGGCTCCAGGGTTGCCAGCTCGGCCGCCGCGAGCGGCTGTGCCGCATGGCCCGGCGGCGCCTTGTGCGCCAGCACGTCCAGCACGCGGCGCGCCGCGCCAACGTCCTCGCGGTGCGCGACCAGCAGGCTGCCGTCACGGCGAAATTCCACCGGCGCCGGCAACGCGGCCAGGATCTGCGGCCACAGGTCGATCGAGCGCAGCCCCCAGCGGAAGACGCGCTCGTCGGCGGACTCCAGCTCGGCCAGCGGGCTGAGCATGCCGGCGGCGGTCCAGCCGGCAGCGCCACGCGCGTCCGGGCCCGCAGCGGGGTCATGCACCTCGACCCGGTGGCCGGCCCGGGACAACGTGAAGGCCAGCAGCCTGCCCAGCAGCCCGGCGCCGGCAATGCCGATGCGCAGCGGGCGCGCCGCCGGTGTGGTCATGCCGCAGGGCCCAGCGTGGCGTGCATCTGACCCACCGGCTGGCCTGCAGCGGCCAGGGCAGCTTGCCGGCCTTGCTCGAAGGCCTGCTGCAGCGCGGCCACCGTGAGCTGCGGGTCGCTGCCCAGGCCGCGCAGCACGCAGACACCCGACGCGCCGGCCGCTGCGGTCTGGCGCACCTGCTCGGGCGTCAGGATGCCGCCGATGGCCACGACGGGCGCGCCAGCGACACGGCACCACCAGGCCAGGTTGTCCAGGCCCTGGGGTTGCCAGGGCATGTCCTTGGTGGTCGTCGGCCAGACCGGGCCGCAGGCGATGTACTGCGGCGCCAGGCTGCGGGCCCGGCACAGCTCCCAGACGGCGTGCGAGCTGACCCCCAGGCCCAGGCCGCTGGCGCGCAGCTCGGCGCGG
Source organism: Aquabacterium sp. (assembly GCA_046597355.1). Lineage (GTDB taxonomy): Bacteria > Pseudomonadota > Gammaproteobacteria > Burkholderiales > Burkholderiaceae_C > Pseudaquabacterium. Next base: position 897 of record JBKJKU010000092.1, on the reverse strand, counting down.
CCCTGTTCGTCCAGTGCCAGCAGGTCCTCCTGGCCCAGGTGCACGGCGCGGGCACCCAACTCGGCGGCCAGTCGCCAGTGGTCGTTGATGAACAGCAGCGTGCCATGCCCGTCGGCCGCTGCCAGGCTGTCGCGCACAGCTTGGCGCAGCGCTGCAGTCCAGGCGGCGTCGGCGTCGGCCGGGCGTTTGATGCGCAGTTGCACGGTACGCACACCGGCCTGCAGCACCTTGCGCAGCGCTGCGGCGTCGCCTGCGATGGCGTACAGGCCGAGCGGCGGGTCCGTGGCGCAACGCGCCGACACCGGCGGCGGGCTCATGCCGCCGGGCGGACCGCCCCACGACAGCCACGGCAGCGCGGGCCAGGCCAGCAGCGCGGCATCGGCGGCCACATGCCCGCGCGCCAGTTGGGCCTGCCAGGCGGCCGCCAGATGGTCGGCGTCGATGCCTGTCCCCGCCTGCGGCACCACCCAGCCGCGGGCGTGCGCGGCATCGAGCCAGTGGCAGTGCGGGGCTGGGGCTGGGGCGGAGGTGGAGGTGGAGGTGGATGCGCCCGCCATCACCAGCACGGCCGCGGCCCCTTGCGCACGCAGCGCCGCGGTCAGCAGGGGCCAAGTGGCCGCTGCAGCCGGTGTTGCCGTTGCCGTTGCCGTTGCCGTTGCCGTTGCCGTTGCCGTTGCCCGCATGCCGGCCTGTTCGCAGGCCTGCGCCAGCGGCACTTCTACTGGCAGCCGCCCCAGGGCGTTCAGCACGAACACGCGCGGTCCAGGTCCAACAGATCGGTTCATCGCATCACCCTTCCACCATCCACGAACAGCACCTGGCCGGTGACGAAGGCGCTTTGGGCCGACGCCAGAAAAACTACCGGGCCGGCCACGTCCTCGGGCCGCGCCAGCCGGC
>JBKJKU010000356.1:0-2710 GCA_046597355.1 Aquabacterium sp. | reverse complement strand
CTGGCGCGGCCTTGCCCGTAAGGTGCTGCCCGCCATCATGGGCATCGCCTTGCTCATCGGCATCTGGGCGCTCGCCACGCTCAACAGTACGAGCTTCCCGACCCCGGCGGCCACCTTCCTCGGAGCGGTCAGGGTCTTCTCCGACCCGTTCTACAGCAACGGCCCGAACGACCAGGGCATCGGCTGGAACATCCTGTTCTCCCTCGAGCGTGTGGCGGTCGGCTTCGGCCTGGCCGCACTGGTCGGCATCCCGCTCGGCTTCGTCATCGGCCGCTTCGAGTTCGCGAACAACATGGTCGCGCCGCTCATCAGCCTGCTCAAGCCGGTGTCACCGCTGGCGTGGCTGCCGATCGGGCTGCTCGTGTTCAAGTCCGCCAACCCGGCCGCGATCTGGACCATCTTCATCTGCTCGATCTGGCCGATGGTGGTCAACACCGCGGTCGGTGTGCAGCGTGTGCCGGCCGACTACCTGAATGTGGCCCGGGTGCTGAACCTGAGCGAGTGGAAGATCATCACCCGCATCTTGTTTCCGGCCGTGCTGCCGTACATGCTGACTGGCGTGCGCTTGTCGGTGGGCACCGCCTGGCTGGTGATCGTGGCCGCAGAGATGTTGACGGGTGGCGTCGGCATCGGCTTCTGGGTCTGGGACGAGTGGAACAACCTCAATGTCAAGCACATCATCATCGCGATTTTTGTCATTGGCATCGTCGGCTTGTTGCTGGAGCAGGCGCTGATGGCGGTGGCCAAGCGATTCTCGTTCGATGACTGACCCTCGCGCCTTGCCCGCTCAGCCCCTACGGAGACCCCAGCCATGAACAAGTTCATCGATGTCCAGAATGCCGAGATGGTGTTCTCGACCAAGAAGGGGCGCTTTCACGCGCTGCGCGAGATCAACCTGAGCGTGGCCAAGGGCGAGTTCGTCACCCTCATCGGCCACTCAGGCTGCGGAAAAAGCACGCTGCTCAACCTGATCGCCGGTCTGACGCTGCCCACAGCCGGCGTGCTGCTGTGTGACAACCGCGAGATCGCCGCGCCCGGCCCCGAGCGCGGCGTGGTGTTCCAGAACCACTCGCTGCTGCCCTGGCTGACCTGCTTCGAGAACGTGCACCTGGCGGTCGAGCGGGTGTTTGGCGCGACCGAGTCCAAGGCCCAGCAGGCCGCGCGCACCGAGGCCGCGCTGGCGCTGGTGGGCATGGACCATGCACTGAGCAAGCGCCCACATGAAATCTCGGGCGGTATGAAGCAGCGCGTCGGCATCGCCCGAGCGCTGGCCATGGAGCCCAAGGTACTGTTACTGGACGAGCCCTTCGGCGCACTTGACGCCCTCACCCGCGCCCACCTGCAGGACGAGTTGCTCAAGATCGTGGCGCGCACCCAGAGCACGGTGGTGATGGTGACGCACGATGTGGACGAGGCCGTGCTGCTGTCCGACCGCATCGTGATGATGACCAACGGGCCGGCCGCGACCATCGGCGAGATCCTGCGGGTGGACATCCCGCGGCCACGCAACCGGGTGGAATTGGCCGAGGACGCCCGCTACGTGCACTGCCGCAAAGAGGTACTGGACTTTCTCTACACCCGGCACGGCCACATTGAGCGAGCGGCCTGAGCCGATCTGAGCGGGCGCTGCGGTCAATCGGCCGGCTGGTCCGCCCGCGGCCAGCGCCGCCCACCAGGTCACCGCTGCGACAAGCCAAGCAGCGAGGGTTCGCCACAATCCTCCGCATGGGAACCCTCTACCTTGTGCGCCACGGCCAGGCCTCGTTCGGCAGCGACAACTATGACCAGCTCAGCCCCTTGGGTGTGCGCCAGTGTCAGCGATTGGGCGAGTACTTTGCCAGCAAGGGCCGGCGCTTTGATGCGGTGATCACCGGCACCCTGGTGCGCCAGACCCAGAGCCTGGACGCGATCGCAGCCGGTCTGGGTGCAGACCGGAGCGCTCAATTGCCCACCGCACTGCGGCTGCCGGGTCTGAACGAATACGACAGCCACGCCGTGATCGCCGCCGTGCATCCCGAGCCGCTGGCCCGGCCCGACACGCCCGAGCTGTACAAGCATCACTTTGGACTGCTGCGCAAGGGCCTGGCAAGCTGGATGGCCGGCAGTACCCAGCCGGTGGGTATGCCGAGCTACGCCGACTTTGTGGCGGGCCTACGAGACGCACTGGACCAAGTGCGCAGCAGCGGCCATGCCGAGGTGTTGATGGTCAGCAGCGGCGGGCCGATATCCACCGCCGTGGGCCAGGTACTGGGCACCGCGCCCGAGGTCACGATCGAGCTGAACATGCGCATACGCAACAGCGCCGTCACCGAGTTTGTATTCAACCCGAAGCGTCACATGCTCCTGAGCTACAACGTACTGCCACACCTGGATGCGGAGGGCTATGCGGACTGGGTGACCTACACCTGAGCGTGGTGCGCTGGCTGTCAGTAATCGGCTCTTTGCTGACTTTCCTCTGATGGGGATGCGGTCGTTCGATGTCCCACGTGTGGCGTGTTGCGTGCTGCATGCGGGGTGCGGCGCTAAGGCAACCAAGGCCGTCGGGCAACCGGCTCCCTCCATGTCCTCCGATGCCGGCCAGCGGGCCGACATCTCCTCCTTTACTTACGGGATCCGGTCACCCAACGCCCTTGGCCGCCGCCACCGTTTCCGCCTGCTTTGGCTTGAAAGGCCGGCATTGCCGTGCGGGTGGGGTAGCGCCGTGTCGGGC
>JBKJKU010000260.1:0-11927 GCA_046597355.1 Aquabacterium sp. | reverse complement strand
GGTGGCGGCGCGTGTGGCGGCGGGGGCGGGACCTACCGGGCGCCGCTGCTGGTCAACGCGGCCGGCGCCTGGGTGGACGAGGTGGCGCGGTTGGCCGGCGTGGCGCCGATCGGCATCGAGCCGCGACGCCGATCGGCCCTGCTGTTTTCGCCCCCCGCCGGGCTGGACTGTCGGCACTGGCCGATGGTGATCGGCGCCGACGAGGACTGGTACCTCAAGCCCGACGCCGGCCAGTTGCTGGGCTCGCCCGCCAACGCCGATCCGGTGGCACCGCAGGACGTGCAACCCGAGGCGCTGGACATCGCGTTGGCCATCGACCGTATCGAGCGCCAGACCACGCTGCGCATTCCCCGGCCCAGCCACACCTGGGCCGGGTTGCGGTCCTTCGTTGCCGACGGCGACTTGGTGGGCGGCTTCGATGCGGTAGCGCCAGGCTTCTTCTGGCTGGCGGCGCAGGGCGGCTACGGCATCCAGACCTCGGCCGCGATGGGCGCAGGCTGCGCCGCCCTGCTGCGCGGGCTGCCGCTGCCCGAGCACCTGCAAGCGGCCGGGCTGACCCCGGCCATGTTGTCGCCGCAGCGCCTGCGCCCGCACGGCGAGGTAGCTTGATCTGCCGGGACGGCGAGCTGGCCTGACCCGTCAGGCCAGCGGCAAGTCGATCACGCCCGCCAGCGGCACGCCGTCCAGCGGCACACCACTGGCCACCACGGTGGCCCGGTCGGGCCAGCCAGCACAGTGGGCCAGTGCCTGCACCAGGTAGGCCACTGACGGTGCATCCAGCCCGGCCGTGGGTTCGTCCAGCAAAGTCAATGCGCAGCCGGCGCTGAGGCCGGCCGCCAGCCAGACCTTGCGCCGCGTGCCGGTGGACAACGCAAACAGCGGTTTGGCCAGGTGCGGCGCCAGACCGAACCCCTGCACATGCTGCTGCCAGGCGGTGTCGTCGAAGCGGAGGTGCCTGGCACGCAGGCGGGCCGCGATGTCCGGCGGTGTCAGGGCGTGGCAGTCGTCGCTGTCGGCACTGGACGGGTCGTGCCAGAACAGACCACGCCGGTAGGCTGCCGCATCGGCGCGCCAATCAACACCGGCCAGCACCAGCCCGCCAGCCATCACCCGCTCGCCGGCCAGCAGGCTCAGCAGGGTGGTCTTGCCACTGCCGGTGTCGCCGCGCAACCAGGTCACGCCCGCGGGCACAGTGTGCGACCAGCGCGCCACCAGCACCGGCGAGCCGGGGTAGGCAAAGTGCAACTGCTGCACGTGAAGCACAGGCTGGGGGGCGGGTGCGGTCAAAGTTCGGTAGGGGGGCGTTGGCACGGTTGAGGGCTGCGGTCGAAGCGGGTCAGTCACCTGATTCTGGCGCCAACCCAGGGCGGGGCCGATCGCACACCGGGCACCGGTGCGCCGTTGTCGCCCGTGTGGTCACAGGACCACCCGTGCAGGCTGCACAAAACGCCACGACACTAGGCCCTCAGCGGCGAACCGTCGCCGCCACCGGAGGCCCGTCAAATGAAACACCAACATGTCGAAGTCGCCATCATCGGCGCCGGCACTGCCGGCATGAGCGCCTACCGCGCGGCGCTGGCGCACACCGACAAGCTGGTGGTGATCGAGAGCGGCGCCTACGGCACCACCTGCGCGCGGGTGGGCTGCATGCCCAGCAAGCTGCTGATCGCCGCCGGCGACGCGGCGCAGGCGGTGCGGCAGGCCGCGGTTTTTGGCGTCATCAGCGCGCCGCCGCGCATTGACGGCCACGCCGTGATGCAGCGGGTGCGCAGTGAGCGCGACCGCTTTGTCGGCTTTGTCACCGACGCAGTGGCGCACTGGCCCGCAGCACACCGGCTGGTTGGCCAGGCCCGCTTTCTCGACAACCACACGCTGGATGTGGGCGGGCACACCCGGCTCAGCGCCGACCGGATCGTCATCGCCACCGGGTCCAGCCCGCGGGTGCCTGCGGCCTGGCGCGCCGCACTGGGCGACCGGCTGATCGTCAACGACGACGTCTTCCACTGGCAGGACCTGCCCGGCGCGGTGGCGGTTGTCGGCGCCGGCGTGATCGCGCTGGAGCTGGCCCAGGCGCTGCATCACCTGGGGGTGCGGGTGCGTCTGTATGGCCGCGGCAACCGGCTGGGCCCGCTGACCGATCCGGCGCTGCAGGCTTTGACGGTGCAGCTGATGGCGCAGCGGCTGCCGATGCAGCTCAACACCGGCGACCTGGTGCTGGGGCGTCAAGGCGACCAGATCAGCGTGCGCTGCAGCGCGGGCACCGGTGGCGACGCTGCAGGCCCCACCCACACCGAGCATTTCGACTGGCTGCTGGCCGCCACCGGCCGCAGCCCCAACGTGCAGCACCTGGGGCTGGACCAGACCACCCTGCCGCTGGACCCGGACGGCGTGCCGGTGTTTGACGCCACCACCGGCCAGGTCGGCGTCAGCGCCGTCTTCATGGCAGGTGATGCCACCGGCACCCTGCCCTTGCTGCACGAGGCGGCCGACGAGGGCCGTAACGCCGGCGACAACGCGGGCCGGTTTCCGGACGTTCGGGTGCACCAGCGCCGCGCCCCGCTGGCGGTGGTGTTCTGTGACCCGCAGATCGCGATGGTCGGGCAAAGCCATGCCGCGTTGCAGCGCTCGGGCGCCAGCTTTTCAGTCGGTGAGGTGTCGTTTGACGACCAGGGCCGCAGCCGGGTGATCGGCAAGAACGCAGGTGCGCTGCGGGTCTACGGCCAGCACGGCAGCGGCCGGTTCCTGGGCGCCGAGATGATCGGGCCGGCTGCCGAGCACCTGGCGCACCTGCTGGCCTGGTCGGTGCAGCGCGGCGACACGGTGCAGCAGATGCTGGACAGCCCGTTCTACCACCCGGTGATCGAAGAGGGCCTGCGCACGGCGTTGCGGGACTTGCAAAGCGCACTTCACCTGGGCCCGGCGCCGGTGCCGAACTGCCTGGACTGCGGGCCGGGCGGCTGACCGCCCGCCGGGCCACACCGGGCAACTGCGCAGCGCGGCCTGACCGCCCCCAAGGCCATGCCGAACGAGGTCATCGCCGTGCGGGTCGAAGCCACCCGCCAGGCCGCCGACAGGGCGGCGATGTACGACATCGCTGAACCGGCTGGGCATGCCCCAGGGCGGCGGCCCAGGCCTGCCGCCAGCCGCGCCAGCTACTGCGGCAGGTCCAGCTCGGGATAGTGGCGAAAAATACCCTGCTCGCTGAACGGCAGGCGCCGGTCGCTGCGCAGGTAGGCGGCCACCTTGGGCAGCGCGGCAACACGCCCGTGCAGTTGCCGCACCTCTGGCGTGCGGGCCAGCGCCTGGTCCGCCGCGCGTGGGAAGGCATAGCGCAGGCCCTCGATCAGCTGGAACAGCGACAAATCGGCATAGCTCAGCTTGCCTGCCACCAGCTGCCGCGACCCGGCAGGGTTGCGCAACAGGATCTGCTCGAACCACTGCAGGAACTTGGGCAGCCGATCGCGACAAAAGACTTGAGCGCGGCGCAGCGCTTCGGGTTGCTGCTCCTCGTAGCTCAGGCTGCTGGCAATCGGGTGGTGGGTGTCGTGCGCCTCGGTTACCAGGTCGGCGATGGTCAGCTGGATCTGCAGCGTCCAGATGCGGGCCTGCTCGCTGCGGGCCACCAGTTTCAAGGTCGGCGCCAGGTACTGCAGGATCGCCGCCGTCTGCCCGATGACCACGTTGCCGTCTTTCAGGAACGGCGGTGCAAAGGGCGGATGGGCTTGGGTGGGATCCTGCAGCGCCCGCACCATCGCGGGCAGGCCGCGGCCCGCGTCGGGCGTGGCACGTGCCACGTCGGTATAGACCGCGCCCGCGGCTTCCAGCGCCAGCCGCACAAATTCACCGCGACCTTGGATGGTCGGCCAGTAGTGGAGTTCATATGCCATGCCGGCGACTGTAGCCTGCACCTGCCCGGCGCTACCGGGGCGCCGGCCCGGCTGCACTGCGGCCGGCCCGCGCCAACGTGCCAGCCAGCAGGTCAGTCAGCGGGCCAGTCAGCGCGTCATTCAGCGCGTCATTCAGCGCGTCATTCAGCGCGAGATCGTCCCGGCGAAGCTGACGTAGCCCTTGGCCGGAAACACGCTGATGTCCTCGATGCCGAGCAGCGTGCCACTGCCCTTGACACCGATAAACTGGCCCGTGCCACGGGTGAAGGTGTAGCTGCCGGACAACCGGATCAAGCCGGAGGGTTGCAAATCGGCGGTGCCGGCGTAGGACGCAACAATCTGGTCGCCATTGGCAGCCGTGAGCGTCAATACCGCGCTGCTGAAGTTGAACGGCGGGTAAAACCCGTAAGGGCTGGCAGACCGCACACAGTCCGTTGAGCTGACGGTGAAGCTGCCAATCGAGGTGGCCAGGCCCGACCCCTGGATGATGCCAATGCCGGTGTTCGGACTTTCAGGCGTCGGCTCGCAGCCGGGCGCGCTGCCAGGCACCAACCACTCGACGATCTGCGCGCCTGCGGTGAACGGAACGTAACGGGTTTTGCCGTCGCGGTCCTGGGCCGAGGCGGTCAATGGCGCCGCGCAAGCGATCACCACAGCCACTGTCAAGGCCTTATGGCCGCGTATGTATAAAGTCATGTGCTCACTCCCGTTGATCAGCAGCCACTCTACCCTCTCACCTACCACGTTAACAAGTGAGGGTGGACAAGGTCAGCGACCGGGTCACCACCTTAACACCGTGGGCGGTGCAAAGGATCGCCAAGGACCGGTACCCGCGTGCGCTGACCTCGGGGGCCGCGTCCAGCCGCATCACCTTGGCATCCCACACGCGCGCCCGGGCAGGCACAACCCCTTGACCTGGAACAAGCAGCGCTGGGGCTGGTTCTGGTGCTGGTACTGGCGCTGACCACCCCGTCGGCCAGGCGGGTCGTGACGGCCACCCGCCTGACCCCAGCCGCCGTGCCGCGCTGACCGGGGCGGCATGCGCCGAGCACGGCCGGGTCAATAAGCGCCCATGAAGTCCCGCTTGCCGATCACCAGCCCGTTGTGACGCAGGATGTCGTAGGCCGTGGTGACATGGAAAAAGAACTGCGGCGTGCCGTACTGGGCCAGGTAGGCCTGGCCGCTCAGCGTTTTCTCCTTCGGCGTACCCGGGCGCAAGGTGATGTTCCGGGTTTCGCTGCCGTCAAACTGAGCGGGGTTCAGGCTGTCCAGAAAGGCCAGGGTCTGTGTCAAAAGCAGGTCCAGGTCGGCAAAGCTGCTCGCCGTGCCGTCAAACGTCGGCACCTCGATACCCGCCAGGCGGGCCGAAATGCCGCGAGAAAAATCGGCAGCAATCTGCACCTGCTTGAGCAGCGGAAACATGTCGGGGTACAGACGCGCCTGCAGCAGTGCGTCTGGCTCGATCGATTTGGCCACGGCATGGGCCTCGGCTTGAATGAGGATGGCCTTCAGGGCCACCAGCATTTGTTTGAAGACCGGAACGGCGTGGCTGTACATGGGGCTTGGCATGGTCAATTCCTGGAGGGGGGGAAAGGGCTGGGGTCATCAAAGGACCACGCGGTCAAAGCGCAAATGGGGCACTTGGCCGGCGGACCACGGCTCAGGGCCGGATTGCCCGTTGCCCACGGGTGGGTATCACTGGCGGCCGCTCCTGAGCGGTTTGAGCAAGTCAGACAACCCATTGTGGTCAATCTCGTGCATCAGGGCCAGCAGCCGGCCGATTTCGCCCTTTGGAAAGCCCTCACGCGCAAACCAGTTCAGGTAGGTGCCAGGCAGGTCGGCCAGCAACAGGCCCTTGTGCTTGCCGAACATCATGGTCATCGTGACCAATTTCTGGAGGTCTTCAGGGTTCATGGGGCTGGCGGGCCTTGGCGTGCAAATCGATCAGGCCCGTGCCTGAATAGGCTGGCACCCGGCGGGTATCCCATCGCCGGACATCGTACCGCCAGGCTTGCGTCCCGGCAGCGCCAGCCGCCGCCGATCACCGCTGCCGATCACCGCTGCCGATCACCGCCGCCGATCACCGCTGCCAATCACCGCTGCAAATCGCCGCTGCAAATCACCGTTGCCAATGTTCGGTGTCACCCCGCGAAGTGAACGCGAGCATGTGGCCATGGCTGTTGGTGCGCACATCTCGACATTTCTGCCAATTTTCGCGATGCGCCATGTGCAGGAGCGCTGACGCAGAAGCGCTCGGCGCGTCAGCGTTGTCAATGTTGGTGGCCTTCGTCGTCCTGACGCTGGGCGAGGAACTGGGGGGCCGGCCAGGCGCTTGACCCGCTGCAGTCCAGCTACCCGGTCCTGGCCGTCCCGACGGGGAGCACCCGGCTTTTGGCCGATCAGCAGCGTTCCGGACGCGCGCTGGTGGATCAGCAACGCCTGCCGGCGCCGCGCATCGCGCGACGGTCTGCATCAGGACCGGCGCACGCCCCACAAACCAGCAAATTCGGCGCGGCAAGGTCGCACAAATTGATCCAGGTCATGCCCAGCCCTACGCCGGGTGCGCAGCGGGCGCAGCACCTGTCGATTTGCCCGCCTGTTCCGCCGATTGCCGGGTGTGCTGCCGTTCGACACTGTCCTCGGCTCGACCCGTGCTTAGAAAGACTCCCGATGGCCCTCGACAAGTTCCGCACCAGCAACCAGATCATTTGCCTCGAGGTGACCGACGGCCGGCTGGTCGCGATGGACGCCGCTGCCTATTTGCACGCCGCTCGCGGACTGCGCGAGGCGATCCGGGGCGAACTCGGCAAGCTGCCGATGCACGCCTTCCTCAGCCTTGCGCTGCCGGCGCTGCAGACCACCGCCGAGAACGTGTTCTTCGACCACCACCGCCGGTTTGCCGATCTTGACGGCAGCGGCGGCGCCAGCCAGGCGCAGTCGCTTGCCGACGCGATGCTGCACCGCCTGCGGCGCCGCTAGCGCCCGGCCGATACCCCCGTCCCCGCCCGAACTTCTATGACCTTCCGGCCCAGCGCCGCTGCCATGACCCGAACTGCCAAGCTGATGAACACCCTGCGCAACCATCCGCGCGTGGCGGGGGCTGTGGCACTCGCGCTCGCGCTGCTCGCAGGCGCCGTGATGCTGCAGCAGCGCGCCGCCGACGAGGCTCGGGCGCGTCAGCTGCCGGAAGTGCGCGCCTTCGAGGCCGGCGCAACGGCCTGGCTGCACAACGAAAAAAGCCTGGCCGACTTCAGGCGCAGCATGGCCGCGCGCGAGCTGACGGCGGTTGGGTTGGCAGCCGCGCCGCCGGGCCTGGTGCTCTACACGCTGAAAAACGGCGAGAAGGCCAGCACCACCGTGCCGGGCTGCACGCTGGTCGGCTGCGCAGGAACACTGCTGGACGGCCTGGGCGAGCGCAGCGTCGAGACGGGCTTTGCGCTGGTCAGCGTTCGCATCGAACCCCGCACTGCCAGCCGCCGCGTGCTCGATGCTGCAGAGGCCGTGCTGTCGCCGCTGCTGGTCATCGGCGCGGTGCTGGGCGCACTGTTTGTCGTCACCCGGCTGCAGATGGGGATGGGCGGCGCATCGATGTTGACGGCGCAGCCGGCCACCCGCTTCGCCGACGTCGTCGGCAGCGACGAGGCCAAGGCCGCGCTGGCGCGGGTGCGCGCGTTCCTGGGCGAGCCGTCCAAATACGCCAAGTTGGGCGCAGCGCCACCGCGCGGCGTGTTGCTGGTAGGCCCGCCGGGCACCGGCAAGACGCTGCTGGCACGGGCGCTGGCTGGCGAATGCAAGGCCAGCTTCATCGCGGTCGATGGCTCGTACTTCACCGCCATGTACTACGGCGCGGGTGTGGCCAAGGTCAAGGAGTTGTTCAAGCTGGCACGGCGGCATGCGCCCTGCGTGCTGTTCATCGACGAGATCGACGGCATCGGCCAGCGCAGCCAGGGCCGCGCCGGCGGCGGCGCCGAGTCGGAGCTCAACCGCATCATCAACCGCGTGCTCGTCGAGATGGACGGCTTCGACCCGCTGCACAACGTCGTTGTCGTCGGCGCGACCAACCACGAGGACAACATCGACGAGGCGCTGCGCCGGCCGGGGCGCTTCGACATGCTGGTGCGCCTGGCCCTGCCGATGCTGCCCGACCGGCAGCGCCTGTTTGACCTCTACCTCGGCCGGCTGCACCACGACGGCCGCGCGGACACGCTGGCGCTGGCCCGCATGAGCGCCGGCATGTCGCCGGCAGACATCGCCAACACCGTCAACAAGGCGGCCTCGACCGCGGCCGAGCTGGGCGCCGAGCGTGTCGGCGCGGATCACCTGCTGCGCGCCATCGAGACGCAGCAGCTCGGCGGCGATGTGTCGCCAGTCAAATCCCTGCTCAGCCAGGCCACCCGCCGGCGTCTGGCCTACCACGAGGCCGGGCACGCCCTCATCGGGCACCTGCTTGCGGTCGGCTCGGTCGAGCGCATCAGCATCGAGCCGCGCGGTCAGGCGCTGGGCGTCACCCACATCCACCGCGAGAGTGAAGAGCCGCTGTACCAGAAGGCCGAGCTGTCGGCCCGCCTGGCGATGCTGCTGGGCGGCCGCGAGGCCGAGCTGATGGTGCTCGACAGCGTCTCCAGCGGCGCGGCCGACGACCTCAAGCGGGCCTCGGAGCTGGCCGTGAAGATGGTCGGCTCACTCGGGTTTTCGGACCGCTTTGGCCTGCTGAGCGTGGCCGGCGTGCCCAAGGAACTGCTCGGACCCGACGTGCAGGCCGCCGTGCTGGACGAGGCGCGCGCGCTGCTGGAAGGCGCGCAAGCCCGCTGCCGCCAGCTGCTGGACCAACGCCGTGCGCAGCTCGATGGCCTGGCCGCCGGGTTGCTGGACCATGAGGTGCTGAGCGGCGAGCCGCTGGCGCGCTGGCTGGCCGGCGCCGTGGCGCAGCCCCTGGTGCGCGAGGCCGAAATCGCCTGATCACGGCAGGGCGACGGGACCGCGGCGCCATGCGCCCCGGACAGCGCCCTGGACAGCGCCCCGGTCATTCGACCGTGACCGAACGTGGCCAGGTTCCTCGGCTTGTGCTTCCGGCCGGCGCTGCGCGCCTTAACTTGGCTGCGCCAAGTTGGCCTGCACCCCAAGCCACGCCATCTGGCGCGCCTGCGGCGCTGGTGCTGCGTCTTCCAGTGAAATGAGATCTGCCGGGCCTCACCTGGGAAGTGCCCCACTTCTAGACGCTCAAATCCCTGTCGGGACGGAGCAAGTTTGCCCACTGTCCTCGAGCCAGCGGGATCAGGTCTGTCGGCACTTGCAACCGACGCGGATCTGCGTGATTTCCAGCCGCCTGCTGTCACCATTGAGGCGGGAGTCTTTGCGATTCAAGCAACCAGTAAGTCGCCTGCGAGGCGGCTCTAACCGGCCATCTACTGGCCTCCGCCAGCACGCAGCGAGTACCCGCCCAAGACTGCCTGCGGTCGGTCGGCCGGTCGGCCGGTTTGGGTGGGTGAATGTCGGCGGCTGCCGATACCTGCCGGCCAGCGGTCGCCGAGACGAGGGCCCGGTCTTCTCTGAAACTCGACGCTGGCACGCGCCCTCGTGCGGTTGACCGTCAAGCCGAAGAGGCGCACGGCTTCGCCATCGGGGGGCCGCTGACGCCGTTCGGCGACCGACTGCACCCGACCCCCGCGAACTCGCCCTTTCGACCCATCGGCGCCATTCGATGTGTGCGGCAGCCCCGTGCCAGCGCTGACGCGCATCCTCACACTTCGGACACGTCGCGCCGGCAGACATTTGGTGCAAGCTCACCGTGGAAACCATAAGTAACTAGCCCAAGCACGCCGAGAGCGCGACAAACCTTGCCTTGAACTTGAGCGAGCTCTTCACCGTGCGCACGGGCCCTTTTGCAAACTGCGCTGTTTCCCAGCCGTACAGGCAGCTCAGCGCTAAAACGGTGCAACATGGCGGACCTTTTGGCTGCCGCGCTGTGGTGCGCGTCAGACCTTCGGCGAGCGCGGCATCCGGCTGTTCAGTTCTGCTGCGACTCGGCGATGAAATTTTCGAGCAGCCGCTTAAGTTGGTTCGTCTTCCGAGGCCCGAGCGCTTCTTCGATGCTTTCGTGGTGTGCATCGACGCGCTGCTTGAGGCGTGCGACGGTTTCCAGGCCCAGGTCGCTGATGTAGACAAGCACCTTGCGGCTGTCGTCGGCGTCAGGCGCACGCTGAACTACGCCTCGGCTCACGAGCTTGTCGATGTTCTTGGTCAGGGCGGGCCCGTTAAGGAGAACACGCCCTGCCAGCTCGCCCATGGAGCGCCCCTGTTCGTCGGAGAGCACGTGCAGGATGCGCCAGTGCTCTTCGTTGAACTCCTCGTCGCCGATTGATTGACCCAGACCGATCCGCATCTGCTTGTGCGCTGACGCCAGCAGAAAGGCGAGGTACTGCGAAAGGTCTTGCTCGGCCATCGTCTTTGAGATGAAAAAGTCCGTACTGCTATATTCTAAACCGAGTTCCTTTCCACGGAAAGGATTTCGGATTGCCTAGCGGGAGGGTCCGTTTCCGAGTTGGCATGGGAAATGCTGTCCAGAGCCACTTGATCGAACGGTGCATTCAGATGGTGCAACTCATTGGAGCAAGGATGGCAGCGTTGGCTGGTTTTATCCCGCGAGGCAGACCGGCTTTCTACGGCCGAAGGGACCGAACCGCACCCCTGACGTCGGGCGCGTTTCTGTCCGGGCACGACGACGTTGGCGCCGGCGGCGTGCGCCGCGAGATGCGCATCGGCCTCTGCGTCCCAATGGGCGGCCTGACAGGCATCTGGGGCCCGTCTGCACTGGCATCGGCGAAGCTCGCCACTGCCGAACTGAACCGGGCATCGGGCATCGGCGGACGCTCGTGCAGACTCGTGTTGGTCGATGCCGACGACGATGCGCCCATGCTCGAAAGCGTGCTGACCGACCTCGTCCATTCCGGCGAAGTCGATGCCTTGGTTGGTATGCACACCAGCCACGTTCGCCAACGGGTGCTGCGAGTTATCGGAGGGCATATCCCCTTCGTCTACACGCCGCTGTACGAAGGCGGCGAATTCACGCCAGGCGTGTTCGCCATCGGTGACACGCCGGATCGACAGTTGCAGCCGGCCATCGCCTGGTTGACCTGCCGCGAACGCCCCAAGCGCTGGGCCTTGCTCGGCAATGACTACGTTTGGCCACACGTCTCCAACCGATTGGCCCGCGGCTATATCACCCAGTGCGGCGCACAGGTCGTGTCGGAACAGTACGTCCCGCTGCACACCGCCGACTACTCTGCGCAGCTCGCCGCGTTGAGAGCCGCCGGTGCCGATGCGGTGCTGCTCTCGCTCGTGGGCGAGGACGCGATCGCGTTCAACCGCGCGTTCGGCGAGCAACGGATGGCCGGGTCCACACTGCGCATGTCCTGCGCGATTGAAGAGAACGAACTGCTCGCCATCGGCGCTGCAAACACCGAGCGGCTCTACGTCGCCTCCAGCTATTTCGCAGCTTTGGCGACCGATGCCAACCTGGCATTCAAGGAGCGGTATCACAGCCACTTCGGCGAGCGCGCGCCTACGCTTAATTCGCTCGGCCAATCAACGTACGAAGGCGTGCACTTCCTCGCATCGCTCTTCGAGCGTGGGCTTTGCGAACGCTCGCAATGGGGACTCAGTGACAAGCAGCCGCTTGCTTACCAAAGTGCGCGTAGAGGGCTTTTTTCGGGGGAAGGTACCAGCCTCGCGCCGGTCTACATGGCGGTGGCCGATGGCCATGTCTTTCGCGTGATCGGTCGGCTCTAGCGCCTGCAGGCGCCCGGCGCCGGCCGCAGCGCACGCGGCGAATTCGAAGTACTTTCCAAAGCAAATATTTACTTGACTTGGAAAACATAGGTTGCACAATCGGTTGGCGCTCTGCGGTACCGACTACTTCGGGTGTCAATTGCGCAACGGCTGGCCGGATTGCTCATGCAGCAAGCGCGCTTTTGAAAACCTTACCCCACGGAGTTCTCCATGGCTGTCAAGCGTCCTTCTTCCAGCGAGGTTCAGGCAGTG
>JBKJKU010000227.1:0-12122 GCA_046597355.1 Aquabacterium sp. | reverse complement strand
ACGCCGACTATGCCGACCTGATCTGGTGCGAGACCGGCACGCCTGCCCTGGCCTTCGCCAAGAAGTTTGCCGACGCGATCCATGCCAAGTTCCCGGGCAAGCTGCTGGCCTACAACTGCTCGCCCAGCTTCAACTGGAAGAAGAACCTGGACGACGCCACCATTGCCAAGTTCCAGCGCGAACTGGGCGCCATGGGCTACAAGTTCCAGTTCATCACGCTGGCCGGCTTCCACGCGCTGAACTACGGCATGTTCGACCTGGCCTACGGCTACGCCCGCAACAACATGACGGCGTTTGTCGAACTGCAGCAAAAAGAATTTGCTGCAGCCGATCGGGGCTTCACCGCCGTCAAGCACCAGCGTGAAGTGGGCACCGGTTACTTTGATGCGGTCACCACCACGATCGAAGCCAATGCCTCGACCGCGGCGCTCAAAGGCTCGACCGAAGACGACCAGTTCTTCGACGCCAAGCACGGTTGAAGCTTGCAGCCGCCCCGCCTTGGCTGGGCGGCTGTTGGCACCGTTGCAACACACCCGGTCAGCCTGACGGGCTGGGGGTGGTTGGCGGTGTGAGCGGTAAAACCGCTTCACCCCCTGGGGCGGCCACTAGCGCTGCAGCGCTGGTGGTGAGCGGCGGCGCCTTGCCACACCTGGCATTGGCGCGCACCCAAAAGAATGTCAAGACTGCCATCGATCTGGCGGCCTGATCGGTAACAGTGCGGCATCCGCGTGGCCAGACCATGCCCCTGCCCATCAGCACGCTGCCGAAGAATCGAAACCCCCACCGATGCGATCAAACCAGGCCGGTGTGCCGGGGACAATTTGCGGGCGACCGCGATGAGAGTCCTGCTGATCGAGGACGAACAGCGCATTGCCGATTTCGTGGTGGCCGGGCTGTCGGCGCGCGGCATGGAGGTCCGTGTCTGCCAAGACGGCAATGCCGGATTCGATCAGGCGCGGGGCGGTGCGCATGACGCCATCGTGCTGGACCTGATGCTGCCCGGCCGGGATGGGCTGTCCGTGCTGGCGGGATTGCGCGCTGAGGGCATCACCACAGCAGTCATTTTGCTGACGGCGCGCAACGAACTGGGGGACCGTATTGAGGGTCTGGGCCTGGGCGCGGATGACTACCTCGCCAAGCCGTTCTTTGTTGAAGAACTGCATGCCCGGCTGTTGGCATTGCACCGCCGCCAACTGAGCGCGCGCCAGAACCTGCTGCAGGTTGGCGGCCTTCAACTCGACCGCATCTCCCGCCAGGTCAGCTGCCAGGGCCGCATCGCCGAGCTGACCGCACGCGAGTTCAGCTTGCTCGAGGTCTTGATGCGGTCCGCCGGTCAGTTGTTCACGCGCACCCAGATCCTGGAGCATGTGTGGGGCTACGACTTCGATCCCGGCACCAACCTGGTCGACACCTGCGTCAAGCGCATTCGCAAGAAAATCCGTGAGGTCCGGTGCCTGGACGTGACGGCCGAAGCCGATGGGGACATCGAGTCGGTGCGCGGTGTGGGCTACCGGTTCAGGTTGCTGCCGTGAGTTTGCGGTTGACGTCGTTCCGGGCGCGCATCTTCGGGCTGTCGCTGCTCGTCGTCGGTTTGACCCTGTTGATGGTGGCGGCCATCAGCTGGACGGGCGCCTTGGCCTACGAGGTCGATCGCCTCGACGCCCGGTTGTGCGAGGAAGCCCATCAACTGGTGGTGCGGCCGCCGCAGGCCGGGGGTTTGGCGCGCCCTGAGCGCGACGCCACCCTGAAGTTGAGGCTGCAGTCCACCGCCCAACTGCTGTTGTGGCTGCAGCCTGCAGCCCCAGCGCCCGCCATCCACTCGGCGCGCTGGCCTGACGGCCTTGACTTGAACGCGCTGGACTGGCGCCGGGTTGCCGAACGCAGACCCCCGGTCGGGCCGGACGACAGACCCGGGGGCGCGGCGAGGGACGGGGATCGGCCACCAAGACCGGACAGCAACGATGGGCCACCGCCGGACCGCGAACCGCCGAGAGGCGCAGCGGGCGAGTTTGATGACTATCGTCCGCCACAGCGCCCGCCACAGCGCCCGCCGCAGCCCCCACAACCGCGCTCGCCCTGCCAGGTGGCGGGATTCAGTGCGCAGGGGTCGGATTGGCGCGCCGCCCAGGCCGATGCCTTTGGCGCGACCGGTGTGGTGGCTGCCAACCTGGCCGCCACCCGCACCGAGCTGCGCGAGGCGCTGACCCGCATCAGCTGGCGCGCGGCACCCCTGGCGCTGGTGCTCACGGCGCTGGGGGCATGGCTGATGTCAACGCTGGCGATACGGCCGGTGACCCGCTTGCGCAACACGATGGAGGCTGTCAGCCAGCAGTCGCTGGCGCATCGATTGCCGGCGGACCGCGAAGACCGCGAGTTCAAGGATCTGGTCGAGGCCTACAACCGCATGCTCGACCGGCTGGAGCTCAGCTTTCACCAGGCCACCCGGTTCTCGTCCGACGCCGCGCACGAGTTGCGAACACCCCTGACGATTCTGCAAGGTCAGATCGAACAGGCGCTGCGTTTGTCGAGCGACCCGACTGTCCAGGTCCAGCTGTCTCAAATGCTCGACGAAGCGGGTCGTCTGTCGTCGATCACGCGCAAGCTGCTGCTGTTGTCGCAGGCCGACGCCGGCAAGTTGGCCTTGTTGCGAACGCCGGTCGATCTGGCTGCCCTGCTGCAAGAGCGGCTGGCCGATGCGCTGTTGCTGGACTTGCCGGCCGTGAGGATATCCAGCGATCTGGCGCCCCGCGCGGTTGTGCTGGGCGACGCGCAATTGTTGGGTCAGGCCGTCAACAATTTGTGCAGCAACGCTTTCAAATACACCCCGCCGGGTGGCTGGATCCAGGTGCGGGTGCAGGTTCAGATGCAGGCCGCATCGTCCGGGGTGGAGGTGCTCTGGTCGAACAGCACCGTGGCCATCAGCGCCCAAGCCCGCGAGCGGCTGTTTGATCGATTTTTTCGAGGGGATGCGTCACACAACCGCAGCGTGGACGGCCATGGCCTGGGCTTGAGCCTGTCGCGGGTGATCGCGCGAGCGCACGGCGGCGACCTGACCCTCGAACCCAGTCCGCTGACCGAAGTGCGGCTGCGGCTGTGGTTGCCCGGCGCCTGAAAGGGCGCTGCATGGCAGCAATGTCATGGAGGGGCGGGCGAGGCTGCCTAAGCTCTGGTTCCAGCAAGCGTGCAGCCGGTGCGCTTGGCAGTTTGAGCCATTGGAGCGCGCATGCAGTCCTCATTATTTTCCCGTCCCCGTGACGTTGTCGGCCTGTCCCTGGCCTGTGCCTGTGCTGTCGCGGCCTGCGGGGGCGGAACTGCTGGCGGCAATTCAGACACCACAACAGCCGCAGTCAGCGCCACTGTCCCGGGCGCACCGACGGCGCTTGCTGCCACTGCGGGCAACGCCAGCGGCAGCATCGCCTTCACGGCGCCGCTGGCCGATGGCGGATCGGCCATCACCGGATACATCGCCACCTGTGCGGCAGGGGGGGTGTCCAACACGGCCGTCGCAACGGCCAGCCCCATCAATGTCAGCGGCTTGAGCAATGGCACGGCCTACAGCTGTGCAGTAAAGGCCAGCAACGCCGTGGGGACAGGTGCGGCATCGGTTGCTGCGGCGCTAACGCCGGTGGCCAGCAGCAGCAACGGCTCGCTGAACGCTGTCTACCGCAAAGTGGCCTGGCAAGCCGGCGTGACAGTGAGCTTCCCAACCGATTGCACGATGACATTCACCTCGACCGGCACGCCCAGCCATGCCTTGTCGACCTACTACCTGGAGCCCGCCAACAGCGTCTACGTCGGCACGGCCGTGGTCAATACGCCGGGCAGCAACATGCGGCTCGGTGTGGCCGGTTACACCGCGCGCACGGCCACGATGTCGGAAACCTTCAACACCTGCCCGACCAAAGCCGCGACGACGACAGTCACCACCGGCGGGCCGATCGGCTGGATGATCAGTGGCGCATCGCTGTTCAACGCCACCGAAGGCATGAACACGACCACGCCGGCACTGAGTGACAACGTGTCCTACACCTTCACCGATTCGGCTGGCGCCAGTCAGACCGCCAAGTTCATCGACAGCTGTAACGGCCATCCGACACCCGCCACCTCACCCGATCCGACCAGCACCTACCACTACCACGGCGTGCCAGCCTGTGTCACGGCCTTGGTCGACTCGGGCAGCGGCGCGTCGCACATCATCGGCATCGCCAACGATGGCTTCCCGATCTACGGCGGTCGGGACATCAGCGGCAACCTGATCACGGTCGACAAGCTCGACGCCTGCAACGGCATCACCAGTGCCACGCCGGAGTTTCCGGCGGGCACCTACCACTACGTACTGCCCGAGGGGGTGACGAGCTTCCGTTCGTCGATGGCTTGCTACACCGGCGCGGTGTCGCGCCAGATGGTGGCCGCAGCCGCAATGGCCAACGGTGTTTGTTACGGCGGGCAGGCACCCCGTGGCCGTGCGGGCGTCTTGGGGGCACGGTTTGTTGCCGGCCGCAGCACCCGCATCCAGCCCGGCAAGACTGGCGTTTGAACGACTTCTGAAAGCACTGAACCATGACTGATTTTTTCCGACTCGCCTCGGCGTTGGCCCTCGGGCTGCTGCTGGCGGCCTGTGGCGGTGGCGGCGATTCAAGCGCGACGCCCGCGGTCACCGCCCCGCCCACTGACCCCGGTGCGACCGCCCCTATCGGCAGCTTTGCGCTCCGCAGCAGCGCTTTTGCGGCCGGCGGCGCCTATCCCACCGCCTACACCTGCGACGGCGCCAAATCGACGCCGCCCCTGGCCTGGACCAACGCGCCGGCGGGGACCAAAGCCTTTGTGCTGCTGATGACGACCCAGCCCGACAGCAGTTCGACGAAATGGAACTGGGTGCTCTACAACCTGCCGGCCACCACCGCTGGCCTTGTCGTCAACAGCAACGGCGTGGGCACGCTGGGCGCTGCCGATGACGGCGCAGGCACGGCTTATGCGCCGCCTTGCTCGCAGGGCCCGGGAGCCAAGACCTACACCTTCACGCTGTATGCCTTGTCGGCACTGCCGACACTGTCGGCGACAGCCAGCGCCAACACCGGCGCCGTGGTGACGGCGGCGATCAGCGGGCTGATTGTGGGCAGCGCGACATTGAGCGTCACGGCCACCCGCGCCGCTGACACCACGGGCAGCACCCCGGCGGCGGTCCACTGCGCGCTGATTCAGGCATCGGTGGCCAACTACGCAGCGGCCGGCGTCAGCGTCGATTGCAGCGCCAGCGACTACGGCAAGCTGGCCTCGATGGGCCTGCCCGCGCACGCGATGATGAACGGCATCACGGCCAGCAACCTGCAGGTGCCGTTGGCCACCCCCTTCACCGGCGACAACGCCTGGAAGATCCCACTCACCCCCGCGCTTGCCGCAGTCAGCACGGCAGTGACCGACGGACCCATCGGCGTGGCGGTCAATGGCGTACCGATCTTCAACCCCTGCAAGCAGGGCGGTTGCAGCGCAGGCAGTGGCGGCGGCGACACCAAGGTGCTGGGCGAACTCGACGTTTGCAACGGTCATGCCGGCCGGGCTGACGACTACCACTACCATGCCGCCCCGGTCTGCCTGATGGCCGATCAGGCCGCCAACTATTGGGACACCCACCCGATTGGCTGGGCCCTGGATGGCTTTGCGATCTTTGGCTACAACAACGCCGACGGCACGGTGGCCACCCGCGACGCTGTTTGCGGCGGCAACACCCTGGCGGTGCCCAATGCACCGGCCGGCTACAGCTACCACCTCACGGACACGTCGCCCTATGTCATGTCATGCCTGCGTGGCACGCCCAGCCCCGACCTGGCTGGCCAAGGGGCCAAGTACCTGCCCCTGCGCAAGCCGCCTGTGACACCCTTTGCCGTGACGGGCATGGCGCTGACAACAGCCGCCAGCGACGGCTATCAGGTCTTGCAGTTCGCGGCGGCCAGCCCGTTCACCAGCACGGCCACCGGGACAGACAGCTACGTCAACGCGCCCGGCGCTTACCGTATCCGCTACAAGCCTGTGACTGGCGCTGATCTGGCGGCGCTGCTGGGGCTGGCTGCCAACAGCGGCAAGACCGCATGCTGGAACTTCCAGTTCACCAACGCTGCCGGTGCCGCGACGCAACCCACCGTCAACTACTGCCGCTGAGCAGGCGGGCGTGCCGGCGGCATCGGGCTTGGCAAAGGCTGCCAACGCCCGGTGTCTGCCTGATCATCAACCCCACTGGCCACACACGGACCACTACCCTGACATGAAGCCATCCCAACTTTGCCGCCGCCCGCCCGCTGCCGGAATTGCCCTGCCGCCGCGCAGCGCATCCCGGGCCGGCGCCGCCAGCTGCACGGCGGCGGGCAGGGCAGCCCGCTGGCTGCAGGGGTTTGGCGTCTGCCTGCTGCTGGCCGCTGGCAGCCCGGCCTGTGCCCACGAGCTTCAAGACAGCCGGGCGACGCTGGTGCAGCGCGAGGCCAACTTTGTGGCCATGACGCTCTACATCGACCTGCCCACAGTGCTGCACCGCACGATCGCGCCGGGCCGGACGTTCACAGACTTTGCCGCTGAGCAGACCCAACTTTCGCTGGGCGCTTTCAGGGCCGTTTTGTTGCAAGCGGTGGGCCGGCTGCAGGCCGAGATGCGGGTGACGACAGCCAAGGGCACTGCGCTGGCTTTCGAGCGATGGACCTGGCCTGACGCGACCCGGGTGCAGGCCGCCTTGCGCGAGCGGCTGATGGAGGCCGTGGTGGCGCCAGGTGAACACGCCCATGCCCAGCCGCTGGAGGTGCGCGCCGAGTTGCATTCGGCGCTGCCCGTCCCAGCCTTGCGCGTCAAGTTCGCGCCGGCACTCGGGCGGGTGTTGGTGGTGTCGTACCGACCCCGCCAGGTCTGGGTCGATGCGCGCAGACTGTCGCCAGACATCACTTTCTAGGCCGGCACGTTGCCGGCAGCGGTGCCGGTTCGATCAGGCTGGCCGGAGACACCATCCCCCAGGATTGCCCCGCTCACCGCTGCGCTCTGGCTCAAACGCCGCGCCGGCGGCGCAGCACCATCAGCGCAAAACCCAGCACGCCCACGCCCAGGGCAAGCACAAAGGCCGGCGTCACGGCATTGGCCAGTACCCGGCCGGCATCGGCCATCAGCCAGCCGGGCAGTCCGGGCAGCGCCTGGGCTATCTCGGTCGGGTCGCCAAAGTGAACCCCTTGCATTGCGTGGGGCGACAGCAGGGCGCTCAAGGCCTCGGTGCTGATGCGCGTCAGGGCCGGTTTGACCATCGGCACGGGCAGATAGCGGTCGACCAATTGCACGCCAGCCACGGACGCCACCACCACCACCGGCACCGCCCAGCGCTTCAGCCAGGCCGAGGCGGCCATCGTCAGCAACAGCACCGGCGACAGCCACAACACCGCCAGCGTGAAGCCCAGCACCAGCCGGGCAAACCCCGCAGCGACCACCGACAGCACCAGCCACCACGGCTGCTGCAGCCAAGCCAGCGGCCCCTGCGTGCTGACAACAGCCAGCAGCGCCACCAGCTGCGCGCCCAGCAGTGCCACGCCCACGGCCAGGCAGGGCAGCACCAGCAGGTGGGTGAAGACGGTGGCGCCCACGCTGTCCACATCGCTGGTCGGCAACGAGCGCCAGAACTCGATAGAGCGGTCTTGCACGTCGCGCCGCGCCAGCCCGGGCAACTGGGCCAGCACCGACAGGCAGGCCAGCACAAAGGTGATGGCGGCGGTGGCGGCTGTCCAGACCAGCGTTTGCAGCACCACCGGCAACTGCGCCATCGGCGGCAGCGATTGGCCGTCGCCGTCCACCTGGATATGCAGGCCGCGGCCGTCAAGCAAGGCCAGGCCCAGCATCAGCACCAGCGGCAGGCCCATCAGTACCCTCCAGCCGGTGCGGTGTTGCAGCCATTCGCGCTGCATCAAGGTGATGAACTTGTTCATGTTGGCGGGTCCTCACAGGCCTTGGGTGCGGTTGATCTCGGGGCGGCGTGTCAGCGCCACGAACAGGTCGACCAGGCTGGGCCGTAGACGCTGGCCCAGCGCGGCCACCTCGGGCGGCGGCGCGCCGTCGAACAAGGCCGCACTGCCACCCTGCACCCGGTAGCGCAGCAGCGGGTGGGCGGCGGCCATGGCCTCTGCCGCTGCGGCGTCGTGGCCCAGCGCCACGAAGCGGCGGTCGATATCGGCCAGGCTGATGGCCAGCACCAGCTTGCCTTCATTGAGCATCAGCACATCCGACAGCAGGGTCTCGATCTCCTCGACCTGGTGGGTCGAGATCAGCACGCTGCGCTCACCGTCGCACCACTCGTCGAGCAGCATCTCGTAGAACGCCTTGCGCGAGATCACGTCCAGCCCCAGCGTGGGTTCGTCCAGGATCATCAGCCGGGCATCGATGGCCGCCACCAGCGCCAGGTGCACCTGCACCACCATGCCTTTGGACAAATTCTTGACCTGGTCGCCCAGGCCCACACTGGTGCGCCGAAGCAGCGCCCGCGCCCGCTCGGCCGAGAAGCGGGGGTGCAGGCCGCTCATCAGCTCGATCAGCTGCGACACCCGGGCCCAGCGCGGCAGCACCGCCACGTCGGGGATGTAGGCCAGCGACTGCAGCAACTCCACACGCTGGCGGCGGGGTTGCAGGCCCAACACGGTGAGCTCGCCCGACATGCCGTGCAGGCCCACCAGCGCCTTCATCAACGAGGTCTTGCCGGCGCCGTTGTGGCCTAGCAGGCCGACCACGCGGCCTTTGGGCACGTCAAAGCTCAGGTCGGCCAGGGCCGTCTTGCTGCCGTAGCGCAGGGTCAGGCCGCGGGCCTGGATCAAGGGTTCCACAAGTCACTCCCAGTTCAAATCGATAGCCGACAGACCCAGCCGGCGAAGGCGGGCACGCAGCAGCGGCCACTCCTGGCCCAAAAAGCGGCGCCGCTCCGAATCCTTGAGCTGCGCCAGCGCGCCCGGCCGGACATAAAAGCCCAGGCCGCGGCGGGTTTCCAGCAGGCCGTCGTCGCCCAGCGCTTGCAGCGCCCGGTTCACCGTCAGCGGGTTGAGCAGGTACTGGCTTGCCAGGGCGCGCACCGACGGCATGGCCTCGCCCTCGGTCAGCTCGCCATCCAGCAACTGGGCGGCCAGGCGGTCGGCCAGTTGCTGGTAGATAGGCAGGTGCGGGTCCCAGGTCTGCATCGTCGGGCCTTGGCGGATGGCCGGTGTGTTGCTGATGTAGTACACCATATCGCTGGCGCGAACAACCTGCCAGCGCGGTGCGACAGGCTGCAGCCGGCGCCGACGGGCTGCTGGCGGCGCAGCCGCGCCCAGGCTTACTCGACCACGCCGACCAGGAAGTACTTGATCACGCCCTTGGCGGCAAAGCCAAGCAGGCCAAAGCCCAGCGCCAGGAACAGCACGAAGGTGCCGAGTCGGCCGGCCTTGGATTCGCGTGCCAGCTGGAAAATGATGAACACCATGTACAGCATGAACGCGCTCATCCCGAAGGTGAGGCCGAACCCCGCGATCTGTTCTTCGGTGTAGCCCAACATGGTGGATTCCGGGCCGGTCCGCGCAGCCGGGCTCAGGATTGCCCGGTCAGATCGACGGCAGACACCAGGTCGCGGTAGGCATGCCAGCTGGCGTGGGCCAGCCAGGGCGCGATCACCACCAAGCCCAGCAGGCCGGTCAACATGCCCAGCACGGTCAGTCCCATCAGCAGCGCGGCCCACAGTGCCATGGGCAAGGGGTGGGTCTGCACCACCCGCCAGCTGGTCAGCACGGCGGCCAGCACGCCGACCGGGCGGTCCAGCAGCATCGGGATCGCCACCACGCTGCTGGCAAACACCGGCGCGGCCAGCAAGGCGCCCATCACCAGCCAGATCTCGAACAAATGGGAGTTTTCGTTCAGTACCACCACCCGCAGAAAGTCCAGCGGGCTGCGCACCGGGAACGGGGCAAAGCCGGTGATCAGCGAGGCCGAGGTCAGCACCCAGCCGGTGCCGGCAAAGGCCAGCAGCAGGCCGAACACCATCAGCCGGCCGTCGGGCCGCCAGGCGGCCAGGGCCACCGACAGATCGGCACGCTCACCCCGTTCGAGCGCCCGGCTGACGGCATACAGACCGGTGGCCAGCAGCGGTGCCACCAGCAAAAAACCGGTGAAGGCGCCGGACAGCAGCCAAAAACGGTCGTACGCCAGCCCGATCAGCGCGCCGCCCACCAGCGCGGCCGCCAGGCCGTGCAGCAGGCCCGGCAGTGGGCAGCGCATCAGGTCCCGCCAGCCGCGTGCCAGCCAGCCCAGCGGCCGCAACAGCGGGATGGCGCGCACAGCGAAGCGGCGCGATTCAATCAGGGCATAGCTGTCCGGCATGGGGGTTCAAGGTGGGGGCGCCGGCATGATCATGCTGCAGATGGCGCCACCCGTCCTTGACTTGAGACAAGCTGACGGGCCGCCGCCGCCATGCTGGCCGGTCCGCCGTCGGCCAGCACCACCTGTGGCGCGTTGCCATAGCCCGCGTAGTTGCGGTCAATCGACCGCAGGTAGAGCGGGTCGTAGTGCTCGGTCATCATCTGGCCAAACACATCTGCCCACTGGCCGTCGCGTGCCAACGCCTGCCAGCGGCCCACGGTGTCACGGCCGCGCAGGTCGACCAGGCCGTCCAGCAGCGCGCAGAAGCGCTCGACATCCTGGGCAAAAAAGCCGTAGTCCTGCAGCAGCAGTTCGACCCGGGCCGCGTCCCCCATTTCGACCCGCAACACCGGGCTGTGCTGGTGCATGCGCGCAATCAGCGCGTCGGGCACCTGCAGCCGGCCGATCTTCTTGGATTCACTCTCGACGTACACCGGCTGCCCGGGTTGCAACTGGCGCATGGCCTGCCACAAGCGGGAGTCGAACAGCTTTTGCGACGGTTGTGGCTGGCCGGGCAGGCCGCCCAGGATCGAGCCACGGTGGCAGGCAATCGCCTCCAGGTCGAGCACCTGCGCGCCCTCGGCGGCCAGCGCCTGCAGCAGCCGGGTCTTGCCGCTGCCGGTGCGGCCGGCCAGCACATGGAAGTCAAAGCGCGCTGGCCAGTCCGCCAGGTCTTGCCGGATCACCGTCCGAAAGCCCTTGTAGCCGCCGGCCAACCGGGCGCTGCGAAAGCCGATCTGGTCCAGAAACCAGGCCAGCGTGCCCGAGCGCTGTCCGCCGCGCCAGCAGTAGACCAGCGGCTGCCAGTCGCGCGGTTTGTCGGCGATCCAGCGGTCCAGGTGGTCGGCGATGTTGCGTGCTGCCATCGCCGCGCCCACCTTGCGCGCCTCCAGCGCCGATGTCTGCACATAAAGCGTGCCCACCGCGATGCGCTGTGCGTCGTCGAGCACCGGCCAGTTGACGGCGCCGGGCAGGTGGTCGAGCGCAAACTCGGCCGGTGACCGGGCGTCGATCAGGGTGTCGAAGCCCGCCAGGTCGGCGGCCAGCTCGGCGGCGGTGGTGCTGCGCAGCGGCATCGGGCGCGCCCCGGTCAGTGCACCGGCGCCGCGGCGTCGAGCAGTTCGGACTCGATCTGCAATTGCGCCCGGGTCTGCTGCAGCGCTGGACCGTCGATCAGAAAGGTGTCCTCAACCCGCTCGCCCAACGTGGTGACCTTGGCCAGTTGCAGGTTGATGCTGTGCCGCGCCAGCACCCGGGCGATGCCGTACAGCAGGCCAGTGCGGTCGCTGGTGGACACCGACAGCAGCCAGCGCTGGGCCCGCTCGTCGGGCCGCAGCGACACCCGCGGCGTGATCGGAAACGACTTGACGCGCCGTGACACGCGGCCGCGGCTGGGCTCGGGCAGCGGGGCGTTGCTCTCCAGCGCCAGCCGCAGCTGGGTTTCGATCAGCGAGATCAGGTCGCGGTAGCAGGCCAGGTTGCCGGCGTCACACTGCGGGTGCGTGACCTGGAAGGTATCGAGTGCAAAGCCGGTGCGGCTGGTGTGCACCTTGGCGTCCTGAATTGAAAACCCCGCGCCATCAAAGTAGCCGCAAATGCGCACAAACACATCGGGCCGGTCGGGCGCGTAGACCAGCACCTGCAGGCCGTCGCCCACCGGGCTGGGCCGGGCCTGCACCACCGGGCTGGGCGGATCGATGTAGCGCCACAGCGAGCGGGCATGCCAGGCG